>JBKPJP010000060.1:0-5870 GCA_046730735.1 Acidobacteriota bacterium
TCACGGTCTCGTCCAGCGGATAAGTAATCGCAACCGTTTTGCGTTCAACGTCCTGCTGGGCAATTGCGGCAGACACAAACAGTAAACAAGCGCAGAGCGCAAAAACGAGATGTTGACCAATGCGTCTGAAAGTCATGGGAAACTGCTCCTAATCTCAAATTCTGGGAAAGAAAGGCTTGACTACTTTCTTCTTGATGCCTCAAACAGGCGCATTGTTGCCGAAGGAGTAGGCGAGGTCAAGCTGAAGATTTAACGGATCTGTGCGGATCTCCGCTGATTATCCGTGTTATCTGTGGTTCCTGGTTTTCCGGTAAGCGGCGGTTTGAATGATGAGGAGAGAGGCGCCTGCAATCAGCAGCATGGGGACCCAGCCACGCGGCGCGAATAGTTGGAGGACACCCCAGAGCACGACCAGACCTGCACCGATCCACCACAACATGGCCGTCAGGGAATCTCGTTCAGCTTGTAACCAACGCCACGAACCGTCAGCACGTAACGCGGATTTTTCGGATCAGCCTCCAGCTTTTTCCGGAGACGATTGATGTGCGGATCAATGTTGCGCTGGTAGCCTTCGTAATCAGTGCTCCAAACTCGATCGAGCAGAGCGTTTCTGGACCATGCGCGGCCAGGTTCCGACGCGAGCAACTCGAGAATCTGAAACTCAAGCGGTGTCAGATCAACGCGATAGCCGTTGCGAATGACTTCATGACGTCGCTTGTCGATCACGAGATCGCCGACTTCGATTCGTTCGCCGTCAGTCTCCGGAGGCGCAGCTCCGCCTCTCCGCAACAAGGCCTCGACGCGATACTCAAGCTCGCGCGGGCTAAACGGCTTGGCGAGATAGTCATCAGCTCCGGCCTCGAAGCCGGCGACTTTATCGTCGAGCGCGTCGTGTGCGGTTAAGAAGAGAGCCGGTGTCTGAATGCCTCGATCGCGCACTCGTTTGAGCAGCTCGATACCCGACATGCCGGGCATCGACACATCGAATATGAAGCAATCAAACCTGCCGGTTAAAGTGGCTTCGAGTGCCGCCATGCCGCTTTCACGTTCTTCAACTTGAAAGCCCAGCCGGCGGAAATACTCGGCCAGTAGAAGTCTCATGTCGGTATCGTCGTCTGCGATCAGAAGACGTTTACCTGCGTGTTTGCTGTTTGTCGTCGCTTGCTGTGCCAAATGTCTGATCCTGTCGGAGTGGATCTGATAGTACCTAAGATTGCTGCAAAAAGTATAACCTAAATCGAAGCAGACTCATCTTGGGGAAACGATCTGCATCATTTCACGTCGACGAAGGAGTTCTAGCAAATCGGTCAGCCTTGACGCAAATAAGTGGGGGTAAGTATAGTTCTTTTTACGGTTTGGGCCGTCTTCTACCTTCCTTATAGCAACGGATCAGAGATTTCCGCAACCAGAGATGCGTGATCTTCGTCGCCTGTTAAAGTATTTGAGACCTCACTGGCCAGTCTTCACCGTGGCGATGCTCGCGATGGTACTGGTGGGCGTACTGGAGACCGCGATCGGCGGCTTAATCGTGCCAATCTTCGACCAGGCTTTCGTTCAGGGGGGCATCGGTCAGCGTACCCCTACGATTTTCGGTCTGCAACGTTTAATTCCCGAAGCCCCGCTTGGCGCGTGGAAAATGATCTCGATCCTGTTGATCGTTTTCACGCTCGTGAAAGGCATCGCGGAGTATTTCTCAACCTACTTAATGGCGCGCATCGGACAGTCAGCCGTGCTGAAGTTGCGCCAGGATCTTTATAGCCACTTGCTGGCGCAGTCAGCGACGTTCTTTGAACGACATCGCACTAACTATCTCGTCTCGAGGCTGGTCTCGAGTGCTGCCGCGATCGAGACTGCGGTGACAAGCACGATTCGCGACATGCTGCGCGAGAGTTTCACTCTAATCGCGTTTCTCTCGGCGTCTTTCTTCTACAGTTGGCGACTGACGCTCGGCTCCCTCGCGATTGCTCCGGTCATTGCAGTGCTCACAGCGAAGTTTGGACGTGCGTTGCGTAATCTGGCGCGTGAGAGTTTTGAAGGCAGTAAGCAACTGACTGACACGGCGCAGGAAGCGCTCGCGAATCAGGGGATCGTCAAGGCATATCGTGCGGAGAAACGTGAGTCGGAACGCTTTACCGACGTCGCGAAGAGAATCGTAAAGGCGAACCTGCGCAGCGCGAGTATCGCCGGTGCTTCGCCGCCGACGATCGAGATGATCGGCATTCTGTTTGTCGTGCTGCTGTTGTTCTTTGGGCAGCGTGAAATCATTGCCGGACGGATGAACACGGGACAGTTTGTCACGTTTCTTTTTTTCCTGTTTCGCAGTTACGACCCGATGCGCAAGCTTTCGCGCTTGCAGAACAGCATGGAACAGGCACTCGCCGCTGCCCATCACGTTTGGGAAGTGATGGACGAGCACGCCGCGATCCCGGAGAAATCAGGAGCAGGCGAACTGCCGGTCCTCAAGAAAGAGATCGAGCTGCGCAACGTGTCGTTTGGCTATGCAAACGAGTCGCGCTCGGTCCTGCGCGATGTGAGTCTGAAGATTCCGGCGGGGACGATGGTCGCACTCGTAGGGGAGTCGGGCGGCGGAAAGTCAACGCTCACGAAGTTGCTGCCGCGTTTTCACGATCCGCGTGACGGCGCGGTGTTATGGGATGGTACTGACATTCGCGACGTCACGATTTCGAGTCTGAGAAAACAGATCGCGCTCGTCACTCAGGAGACAGTACTTTTCAACGACACGGTGCGACATAACATCGCCTACGGCAAACCTGAGGCGACCACCGCGGAAATCGAAGAAGCCGCTTTGATCGCGTTTGCGCACGAGTTCATTCGCGAACTACCTAATGGTTACGATACGATTGTCGGCGAGCGCGGCATCTTTCTTTCCGGCGGCCAACGCCAGCGGCTCGCAATCGCCCGGGCAGTTTTAGTTAATGCGCCAGTTCTGATTCTGGATGAGGCTACATCCGCACTCGACGCGGAATCGGAACGCCTGGTCCAACGCGCGATCGGTAATCTGGTGCGAAACCGAACCACGATCGTGATCGCTCACCGGCTTTCAACCGTACGGCGCGCCGATGTGATTGTCGTGATGGAGGCGGGACGGATCATCGAAATGGGAACGCACGCCGAGCTTCTGGCCCAGGGCGGACAATATCGCAAGCTCTACGAACTTCAATTTGCGGATGAGGAAGATCTGGTAGCGCTTTAAAATAATCCTATGAAATCAATGACCGGATACGGCAAGGGGATGGTGGCGGGCGACAATTTCTCCGTTTCCGTCGATCTCAAGACCGTTAACAACCGCTTCCTCGATATCCATCTCCGCGTCGGCTCAGAGCTCGCCTCGCTTGAACCGTCGATCAAGAAACGTGTCACTTCTCGCTTAACACGCGGACGCGTTGACGTGACGGTGAGTCTGGAGCGTGTGGCCCAAGTCGCGTACGAACTGAATCGCCCGCTAATCGCCGGCTACATCAACGCCCTTAAACAGTTGCAACAGGATTTCGATATCGCCGGAGAACTCGATATCAACGTCCTCGCACGCATTCCAGGCGCCCTCCAGCCCGCGCGCAACGGCATCGATGAGAGAGTGATTGCCGGTCTGGAACAGGCATTGGACCAGGCGCTCGACGAGCTCGAGAAGATGCGTGAGCAGGAAGGCGAGGCACTCAAAAACGAGCTGCGTGATCGAGTGCGAAAGATCGAAGCGCTCGTTCCCGTTATTGAATCCTCCGCCGCGGGACTCGCCGATGCTTATCGCCAACGTTTGCAGAAACGTATCGGCGAACTGCTGAATCGCGCCGGCCAGATCGTGGAGGTCGATCCGGTGCGACTGGCGCAGGAAGTCGCCTACCTCGCCGATCGCAGTGACGTGAGTGAAGAGATGGTCCGTTTGCGCAGCCACCTGTCGCAGTTTCAGGAGGCGCTCGATGCTCCGGGCGAGGCCGGAAAGATGCTTGATTTCCTTTTACAGGAACTCAATCGCGAAGCGAACACGACCCTTTCAAAATCGACGGATCTCGTGATTAAG
This sequence comes from Acidobacteriota bacterium, assembly GCA_046730735.1. Lineage (GTDB taxonomy): Bacteria > Acidobacteriota > Blastocatellia > Pyrinomonadales > Pyrinomonadaceae > PSRF01. The sequence continues at coordinate 4,037 of JBKPJP010000060.1, forward strand.
GAGGCGGGCTTGGCTATCAAGGCGGAGGTCGAAAAACTTCGCGAGCAGGTTCAGAATGTCGAGTAGAGTGAAAGAACTGGAAACGTCCCGCACAGTCAATCCCGCCGCTTCGAGAGGCACACTCTTCGTCGTTAGTTCACCGTCCGGTGGCGGCAAGGGCACGATCATTCGCCACGTGTTGGAGGTTGTGGAGAATCTTCGTTATTCTGTTTCGTACACGACTCGCGCGCCACGTCTCGGTGAAGTCGATGGCCGCGAGTATTTCTTCGTAAATCGCGAGACTTTTCTAGAGATGACAGCCGCGGGCGAGTTTCTCGAATCGGCCTGCGTGCACGGAAATCTCTACGGCACGGCGAAGAACCAGATCATTGAAGATACTGCCACGGGCGCGGATATCATTCTCGAAGTCGACGTCCAGGGCGCGGCCAGTGTTCGCCAGTTGCTGATGGATTCAGTGAGTATCTTTATTCTGCCGCCGTCATATGAAGTGTTGCGGCAGAGACTAATTGCGAGAGGCACGGATTCACCTGAAGAACTCAAGCTTCGGCTGCGTAACGCGCCGGAGGAGTTGAAGCAGTATTCTGCTTTCGATTACGTAATCATCAACGATGAGATCGACCGGGCGGTGGGCCAGCTTGCTTCGATCATTTATGCGGAGCGGGCCCGTTGCATGCGCCAGGAGGGTCTGGTGCTGGAAGTGATTGAAAAATTCAAAAGCAATTCAATCATAGAGTAATAGACGAAGGAGCAATCGAGTGGCTACGACAGATGTGGATGAGAGTGAAGTTGACGGAAGCGGTGGACAGGAAGTTGACTCGAAGTATCGGATGATCATTCTTGCGGCCAAGCGCAGTAAACAACTACAGCGCGGGGCCCAGCCCAGGATCGACATCGATCCTCAGAAACACAAGCCGACGCGCATCGCGTTGGAAGAGGTGATGCGCGGCCGCGTGCACTTCGATATTAAAGAAGAAGATTAAGAAGAGTTTCACGCAAAGACGCAAAGTTTACACAAAGCCGCAAAGAAAGCACTTCATCCTGGCGCCTTTGCGTAAACTTTGCGTCTTTGCGTGAATCAGTTGTTACATCCCCTTGTAATCTGGTCCACCGCCGCCCTCGGGCGTAACCCAGTTGATGATCTGGTAGGGATCCATGATGTCGCACGTTTTGCAGTGGACGCAGTTGGAAAAGTTTATCTGCAAACGTCGTTTCCCGTTGCCGCCGTCCTCCACCATTTCATAGACAGCCGCCGGGCAGAACCGCTGGCACGGGTTGCCGTACTCTTCCGCGCATCGAGTTGAGCAGATATTCGTGTCGAGAACGTGCAGATGGACCGGCTGGTCCTCGTCATGGCCCACCGCCGCGTGATAGACGTCAGTGACTTTGTTGAACGTTAACTTGCCGTCGAAGCGAAGATCTTTATAGCGCTGCTCGATTCCGTCGCCGCGATAGCCATATGAAGAGAGCTTCTTCATCTCTTCGTGACCGGCGAGAGAATTATCGCGATCGAAGATTCCCCAGGCACGTCCCCCGGTAACAAATTGCAACCCCGCATTAATCAACGCCGGCCAGCGTCCATATTTGAAGGCAGCATGAAAATTTCTTACTTTGCGCAACTCCGGAACGATCCAGCTATCGTTCACCGCCTGCTCGTAACGCTGCAACTGCGTCGCTGAGTAGTCGCGTGCTTTCAGTGCTTCGAAGATCACTTCGGCGGCGAGCATGCCGCTCTTGATTGCGGAGTGAATTCCCTTTAATCGCTGCGCATTGAGAAGACCGGCGGAGTCGCCGACCAGGAGCACCCCGTCCGCATACATTTGCGGCATCGCGAAAT
>JBKPJP010000061.1:0-7682 GCA_046730735.1 Acidobacteriota bacterium
AGATTGTCCAGCACCGGAAGCAGCTTCGTGGCCACGTCCGCGTTCACGCGATTGTAGGTTTCGCTGCGTTCGCGTTCGACTCGCTTACGATAGTTTTCAAAATCCGCCTGGCGACGTGTGAGTTGATCCTTTAATTCGGCATTTTCAGCCTCGACACGTTTTAGCTCGGCGCGCGTCGCGACTAACTCAGCACGGTCTGGTCCCCCCGTTTCGTCAGCCTCAGCGCCGCTGAAAGGGTCAGCCGCATCGAGTTCAGGTATAAGCTCCTCGCCATCGTCGTCGGGTTCGTACGTGTCCATCTCGTCCGGTGTACTGCTCGCAGACCTGCTTTCATCGTCGGCGTCAGTGAATCTGATTGGGATACGGTGCGAACGCTTGTCGCTTCTGTCTGATGTCATTAGGAAGGATCGGAATTTCTACCGGCTCAACGCGCTGCCGGTTCGCCCAGTCGGTGTTCAATCAGCCGCGCCATGTAGTTTACCATAGCCATTATTCGCGCATATTCAATTCTCATCGGACCAACAACGCCGAGTGTACCGATGTTGTCGTTGGATCCGACTCGATAAGGCGCAGTGATCAAAGTGCAATTTTGCATCGAGCTTGCCGGGTGCTCGCGTCCAATCACGACGTGTACGTCGCCCGGAAAACTCGCCGCATCGTGAACACACTCGTTCAGAATCTTGATCAGCCGCGACTTCTCTTCAAACGTTCGAAACAGCTCGCGCATGCGCTCGATATCGACGAAGTCGGGCTTGGTCAGGATGTTTGAAGCACCATCGACGTAAACGTCTCCGCCACTGTTTTCCTCGCCTTCAAGGCTACGCTCGCACAACATCACCGCGTTTTGCAGCAGACGATCGTAGAGTGCCTTCTCTTCCTTCATCAACTCGACGATCTCGGTGCGAATGGCGAGCAGGCTCTTGCCGCTGAATTCAGTATTCAAGTAACGAGCCGTGCGATCGAGATCGTCCTGGGTCAGATCATCGGCCACGCGGATTACTTTGTTGTGGATGATGTTGGCGGTCGAGACCAGTACGACCAAAATTCGCCTGTCCGGCAGCAACATGAACTCAATGTGATTGAGCCGGTTGTCCGCGAGCGATGGCGAGACCACTATGCCGACGTTTTGCGAAAGCGCTGAGAGCACGTGCGACGCAGTTTCCATCAACCGGTCCGGAGACGTATCGGCATCGATATCGTGCGTCGAGAACAGGTGGTCAATCGCTCTCAGGTCGGTGCGCGAGAGGCGCGCCTCGCCGAGAATGTTGTCAACGTAGTACCTGTAACCCTTGTCTGTCGGTACGCGACCGGCTGAAGTGTGCGGCTGTTCGACGAAACCTGCGTCTTCGAGTTCGGCCATCACGTTGCGAATCGTCGCGGGACTCCAGCCGTAGCCATGTGCAAAACGATCGGAAAGCACACGCGAGCCGACAGCCTCGCCGGTGACGAGGTGTTCTTTGATCAGGGCTGCGAGCAGTACTTCCGCACGCGAATCCAGCGCGCCCTTCTCGGTAGTTTGCAGATTTGCGGCTCTCCGGGGCATTGGCTGGCAGTATACAAAGTTATCCACGGATTGCACAGATTACCCCGAATTGGCTGATTCTGTGTAATCTGTGGATGCCTTTATACTCTGGAAATAAAGGACTTATCGTCTCCTCCCGCCAGAGGTTGACGCGCCGCGCCCGCGGTCTTTAAGATTATCTCCCCAAACCGCTGTTTTGCCTCCGAGTTGCCGCAATGAATGAAGTAACCAAATTTTTTGCCGACGCGTTTCGTCATATGGGCGGCAATCGCGGTCTGCCTGCGATTGAAGTTCGTTTTTATCCCTACGCCGGACTCCGCCACACGATCCGCTTGCGGTCGGGACGAGTTTACGTGCGGCTCTCGGATATTTGTAAGGACGCGCCTCCCGACGTGTTGCGCGCGCTTGCATGGATCCTCGTTGCGCGCCTGCTTGGGAAACGAATACCGACGATCCACGACCGCGTTTATCGAGATTACTCACTCATGCCGGCGGTGATGCGTTCATCGGATCTCGCACGACGAGGTCGAGGTCGCAAGATGATCTCAACCGCGCAGGGCGAGGTTTACGATCTTGATCGAATGTTTACCAAATTGAATCGCCGCTATTTCGACGGGCAGATTCCCAAGCCGACGCTCACGTGGTCACAGCGCCGGACCAAGAGCATCCTCGGTCATCACGACCATATTTACGACAGCATCACGATCAGCAAGACTTTGGATTCCGTAGATGTTCCGGAATGGTTTGTGGAGTACATCCTCTATCACGAGATGCTGCACATTAAACATCCGGCACGTTTAATTAAGGGACGGCGTTATTACCACACCAGCGCTTTTCGGCTGGACGAGCGCCGGTTCCCACATTACGAGCAGGCGCAGAAGTGGCTGGAGCGCCTGGTGCGGCTGCGGAGAGTGCCCCGAGCGCGGGCAGCGTAATTAGTGGAACTATTCATACCCGCTTGAGTGAATACAAGTGAGGTAGGTGGGCTCCTCAACAAAGGGCGGTCTTTCTGGAACGAGTTTCAGGGAGGCCGCCCTTCTTCTCTGCGGCCCTCTGCGTATCTCTGCGTTCTCTGCGTTTAATGGCGCCTTTCAACACAGAGATCGCAGAGGACCGCAGAGGGCCGCAGAGACTAGACAACCCTGCGGCGCCCCCTTAAACTACGCCTTTTGCGAACTGCCCTACCTTTATTAAACGGAGAACATCAGTTATATGGCTATTCCAGCAACACAGATTCGGCGCGGTATGGTTATCGTATTTGAAGGCAAGCCGTGCAAAGTACTCGAATTCAGGCACCACACACCCGGCAACCTGCGGGCTATGATCCAGACCAAGCTGCGAGATATTCGTACGGGTGCTTCATTTGAACATCGTTTTCGCTCCGCCGACACCATCGAACGCGCCTCACTCGAGCAGCACGAGATGGAGTATCTCTACTCCGACGGTTCGCATCATCACTTCATGAATACGGAGAACTACGAACAGACCGCCCTGAGTGAAGAAGAACTCGGCGACGCAGCCCAGTGGCTGATGCCCGGCATGAAGATCCAGGCGGAGTTTTACGACGGCTCACCTATCGGAATCGATCTGCCACCGTCGATGGAATTCATCGTCACTCAAACAGAGCCGACTTTGAAAAGTGCCACCGTCTCGAACGTCAATAAACCGGCGACGCTGGAAAACGGCGTGGTCATCACTGTACCGCCGTTCATTAACGAAGGCGACCGAATTCGCGTAGATCCTACGGAGGGACGTTATATCGAGCGGGCGAAGTGAGGGTTTATGTACCTGGCTTACAGCCTTCTGCTATCGCTCGGTCTCATTGTTCTGATCCCTCACTTCCTGATTCAAGCGCTGGCGCACGGTAAATATATCGCCGGATTCCGCCAGCGCCTCGGTTCTCTTTCTCCTGTTAGTGGTAAACCCGTTATCTGGCTCCACTGTGTTTCCGTCGGAGAAACGCAGGCGGCGCGGCCGCTCGCACAACGAGTCAAACAGCAGTTTCCGCATCACACGCTCGTCGTCTCGACTATCACACTAACGGGACAGAAGCTCGCGCGCGACGTCTTTCGCACGCAGGCCGAGAGCGTCTTTTATTTTCCGTTTGACTGGCGCTGGTCCGTTCGCCGGGCATTGAAGACGATTAATCCCGCGGCCGTGCTGATCATGGAAACTGAGCTTTGGCCAAACTTCCTGCGCGAATGCAAAGCGCGCAAGATTCCCGTTGCTCTCGTAAATGGTCGCATCTCGCGGCAGTCGTTTCGGCGATACAAACTGATCAAGTTCTTTCTGAGGCGAGTGTTGTCGTGTTTAGGTATCGCTGTCATGCAGTCTGAAAAGGATGCCGACAGACTGTGCGCGCTCGGAATGCCGCAAGAAAAGCTTTACACCGCAGGCAATTTAAAATTTGACGCCCAACTTACCGCGGAGTTGACGAATAAGACGACGGAGATTCGGGATCGTTTTGGGTTGCGATCCGAAGTGCCGTTGATTCTTGCGGCCAGCACACACGCGCCGGAAGAAGAAATAATTCTCGAAAGTATCAAACAACTCCAACCCGCACGGCTGATGCTCGCGCCCAGGCATCCGGAGCGCTTCAACGAAGTGGCGGCGTTGATTCAGAAGTCGGGTCTGAGCTGGGCCCGTCGAACCGGTGTTCCCGCTGCAGGCGACGCCAACGCTACAGTCATTCTGCTCGATACAATCGGCGAACTGCCGGCAACTTATTCACTCGCCGACGTTGTGTTCGTCGGTGGCAGCATCGTCGATCGAGGTGGGCACAACGTACTCGAACCCGCGGCGGCGGGCGCGGCAGTAGTCACCGGCGCACACACTCATAATTTCGACGCGATTGTCGATCTGATGTGTGAGGCAAACGCGATCGTTCAACTGCCGCCGGTTGAATCATCCGACGCCGCTGCCGAACTCGTTCACGTTTTGAAAAACCTGCTCGCGAATACCAAAGAACGAGAGGAACTGGGCCGCCGCGCAAAACAATTAGTTACTGATAACCAGGGCGCTGCTGATCGGACCGTCAAACTCATCGCGCCGCTGCTCTCTCACACCTCATGAAATCATTTGTGCTTCCGCCATTGAGCTTACTGTACGGCGCAGTCACGCGTACGCGCCTGTCGCTGTATCGTCGTGGGACCTTTCATACTACCAAACTCGATCGGCCGGTTATCAGTATCGGCAACATCACTACCGGCGGAACCGGTAAGACTCCGCTCGTCGAGTGGGTCGCGAGAACAGTGGCTTCGCACGGTAAGAAAGTGTGCATACTGACGCGCGGCTATGGTCGCCAGGACCCGCATCTACAGGTGATCGTGTCTGACGGCTACGGCATTCTCGCTTCACCTGCTGAGGCCGGCGATGAACCGTATCTGCTGGCGACAAAACTCACCGGACAGGCTGCGATCATCAGCAGCGCCGATCGAATCGCGGCCGGTGAAGAAGCGATCAAGGATTTCGGGACGGAATGTTTTGTGTTGGATGATGGGTTTCAGCACCTGCGGCTCGCGCGCGATCTCAATATCGTGACGATCGATGCGACGAATCCGTGGGGCGGCGGCAAACTGCTGCCTTATGGGCGGCTGCGAGAAGCTCCCGAAGGTCTGGGCAGAGCGGACTGCGTGGTGATTACGCGCTGCGATCAGGCAGGTGACGTTGAAAACCTGCGCGCGGAGATCTCGCGCTTAATCGGTGATAGACCGATATTTAAATCGTCGATGCGGCCAGTGCGTGTCGTTTCGTTGAAGAATGCGGGCGAGACGCTTGCGCGGGCGGCGCGTGTCGCGGCCTTTTGCGCGGTGGGAAATCCCGATTCGTTCTTCAGGAACGTGCGGCAGTTAGGATATGAGATCGGGTTGCAGAGATCGTTTCCGGACCATCACGTCTACTCGCAGACCGAGATCGATTCGCTTATTAAAGATGCAGGTGCAAGTAGTTTGATAACGACTGCCAAGGATGCCGTGAAACTACGCTCGCTGTCGTTCTCGGTGCCGTGTTATGTGATGGAGATTGAGATCGCGATCGAGAACGCGGAAGAGTTTACGCGACTAATCGTAGACGTCGCGACTCGCTAGATCGGTTTCACGCAAAGGCGCAAAGGAAGACGCAAAGACGCAAAGACGCAAAGAAAAACTTTGTGCCTTTGCGTCTTCCTTTGCGCCTTTGCGTGAAATATTTCTTACGGTGTCGCAGTAGGCGAGGGTTTCTCGGCCGGCGGCTTGGTCGTTGGGGAGGGCACCGGTGGTGGCGGAGTTTCCACGCTCCTCGTCGGCTCGGGTAGCGGCGGGGCTTTCCGATTAGTATTGCTGTTACTGTTGCTGTTGCTATTCGCGTTACTGTTCTCGTTTTCGTTTGCTGACGGACTAACGTCCTCAACAGCCTCGGGCGAGACTGCCGCATTCGCATTCGGACTCGCATTCACATTCGCCGACGGACTGATCGTCCCGCCGGAAGGCAATCCTTCTTCAGGTTTACCAGTCGCCGGTTGCGCCGGCTGCACCGGCTGGCTGTTCGGATCGGCAGCGAGCGTCTGCGTCGGCTGTTGATTTGTATTCGCGTCGGTGGCGGGGGTATTTCTGTTGAAAACAAAGAACAGACCAAACACCACCAGCAAAGCAACTGCCGCCGGGATCAAAATCTTCATAGGGTTAAAACTGGAAGCAGTCGGGGGCGGCGGCATAGCACCCGACACAGGCACCATTACCGGTTCGCGACGTGGCACAGACGGCGCCACATACGCCGGTTCTTCACGCGGCCTCACCATCGTCACTTCATCCGGCTCATCGCTCACATTCGGAGTTCCCGCAGCGGTGGTATCCACCGGCCCCAACCGGTGAATCGTCATACCCGACGCGATCGTCAAATCCTCTACCAGCTCAGCGACGTTCTGATAACGATTACGAGGCACTTTCGCCATCGCACGCGCCACCACGCGCGCGACCGAGGCCGGCAGATCACTTCTCTCCTCTAACACCGACGGCACCGGATCCTGGAGGTGCTTCATCATCACTATCGTCGGCGAGTCGCCCGAGAACGGCACGTGTCCCACCAGCATCTCGTAAAGGATCACGCCAAACGAGTAGATATCGGAGCGCGCATCAATCTCACCATCCTGCGAGCACTGCTCCGGCGACATGTATTGCGGTGTGCCGATTACAAGGTTAGGCGCCGTTAAATTCGTGTCTACAACTCCGTCTGGCTCGTTGATCTTAGCGATGCCAAAGTCCAACACCTTGGCATGGTCCCCTGTCATCGTATCGAGCAACATGATGTTGTCGCTCTTAAGATCGCGATGCACCACGCCTTGCTCGTGTGCGGCATGAAGCGCGTCACCGACTTGCCGGGCGATATCAACTACGCGTGCGAGCGGCAGTGGACCTTCATCACGTATTACGTGCTTGAGTGTCTTGCCACTCAAATACTCCATCACCAGAAAGACGTGACCAGTTTCGTCTTCACCGAAATCAGTAACACTCAAAGCGTTTGGATGTGAGATGCGGGAAGCCGCGCGTGCTTCACGTGAGAAACGCGCGACGATCTTTTCGTCAGCCGCAAGTGACGGACGCAGCACCTTGATAGCGACCGTCTTGTCCATCAAAACGTGCGTGCCGCGATAGACAGTGCCCATGCCGCCTTCGTTGAGGCGCGCATCGATGCGATATTTTCCCGAGAGCGTGGTTCCCACTAGCGAATCAGGATCTTTTTCGAGCGCCGCCCCATCTGACGGACAAAGCGTCGTCGCGTCGGGATATTCATCTCCACACTTAGGGCACTTTTTCATTAACGTGAGCCTATCACACAGTCATAAAGAACTAAAACGAGACAGTCTTCACAAGATTGTTTACAAATTCCCAAGATGCCTGCTGTTCTCTCCTTCAATCCTGCAAATCCTATGCTGTAAAAAAATAAGGGCGAGAGAAACCTCCCGCCCCATTTGAAAAAACTACAGTTTCGGTAATTAGCTCGGCTTTACAACCGCGAAGACTACCAGCAACGCGAACAGCACCAACGACTCGATCAGCGCCAGGCCGAGAATCATCATCGTTTGAATACGTCCGGCTGCACCGGGATTACGCGCCGCGCCTTCACACGCCGCGGCGCCAATGCGCGACTGTCCGACCGCACCGCCAAACACCGCGATCGCGAAACC
>JBKPJP010000062.1:0-5493 GCA_046730735.1 Acidobacteriota bacterium
GGGGGGAGCCGATCGTTTGCACGCCGGCTGACAGTTATCGTTGTTTTATGCGCACTGAAATGGACTATCTCGTGCTCGAGACGTTAGTGTTGAGCAAGGATGCGTAAGAGTTTTTCACGCAAAGACGCAAAGTTTACGCAAAGGCGGCAAAGAATTCCCTTTTGCGCCTTTGCGTAAACTTTGCGTCTTTGCGTGAAACCTCCGTATTGCCTATGAAGGTCAGTGTCGTTATTCCAGTTCGAGATGAGGAACACTCGATCCGCGGGTTGCTCGACAGCTTGCTCGCGCAAACGCGTCCGCCGGATGAGATCGTGATCGCTGATGGCGGCTCCGTCGACGCGACGCCACAGATAATCGAAAACTACATTCGCCGAGGCGCGCCGGTGCGGCTGATTCGCGCCGGCGCCGCCCTCCCCGGACGAGGACGCAATCTCGGTGCGGCACAGGCGAGTTTCGAGTGGCTGGCGTTTACCGACGCGGGTATTCGTTTAGCAAACAACTGGCTCGAAGCACTCGTCACGAAAGCGGAAAGTAACGATTCGATTGACGTCGTCTATGGATCGTATGAACCGGTGACAGATAGTTTCTTCAAGCAGTGCGCCGCCATCGCGTACGTGCCGCCACCGGCGTTGCACGGCCAGGAATTAGTTCGCCCGCGTTCGATCGCGTCCGCGTTGTTGCGTCGAGAAGCATGGCAGGCGGTGAACGGCTTTCCGGAAGATCTGCGCTCCGCTGAAGACCTGCTGTTTATGGATCGTCTCGAGACCGCCGGTTACAAAACGGCTTTCGAGCCGCGCGCGCAGGTGTATTGGGATCTCAGGCCGACACTCTGGTCCACCTTCAAACGATTTTTGATCTACTCACGCAACAACATTCGCGCCGGACTCTTTCGCCAGTGGCAATCCACGATTCTGTTTCGCTATGGAGTGCTGGCGGCGGTGTTGCTTGCCACTCTGATTGTCGAACCCGCTTGGGCCTGGTTTCCAATAGCGGCTTGGCTGTTGCTCCTGGTCGCTCGGACGGTTGTTTCCATCAGACGAAATCGCTTTTGTTATCCCGCCTCTTTTTTTCGGAACCTCGTTCGTGGAGCAATGGTGATGTCATTACTCGCCGTGCTCGATGCGGCTGCGATACTCGGCGCCATTCAGTGGCTGTTGCTGGATAGTTTTCGCTGGGGCAGAAAGACTCCGGTGGAGGTCGGCAATGGGGCTTGAGGGCCGTCGCGTTCTATTCATTTCCTATAACGGAATGCTCGACCCGCTCGGCCAGAGTCAGGTCCTCCCCTACTTACGTGAATTAGCGAAGCGGGGTGTTCGATTCACGCTGTTGAGTTTCGAACGCGCCAAGGCGTTTGAGCCCGAGGGAAAAGCGGCGTGCGAACAACTCAGACAGAAACTGGAGTCTCAGGGAATCGAATGGCACTGGCTGCGTTATCATCAACGACCATCCGTGCCGGCAACCTTCTACGATGTGCTCGCAGGAATTCGCAAAGCCGGCTCGCTCGTGCGATGCAAGCAGATTGAGATGGTCCATGCGCGCGGTCACATTCCGGCCGTCATCGCGTTGGATTTGAAAAGACGACTCGGCACGAAAATGATCTTTGATTTACGCGGACTGATGGCGGAGGAATATGTCGATGCGGAACACTGGCGCGAGGGCAGCATTCCGTATCGCATCACCAAGGCGGCTGAACGCCGCATCCTGGCTGCAACGGACGGTATCGTAACGCTAACCGAAAGAGTCTGGCCCGTCATTAGAAACTGGGAAGGACTGCGGGGTCGAGATGTGCATCATGAAGTAATTCCATGTTGCGTTGATCTTTCGTTGTTTAAGTTTAGCGAGGACGAAAGAGCCCGCCGCCGTGCTGAGCTCGGTCTGGGTGATCGATTCGTTCTTGTTTACAGCGGCTCGTTTGTGGGTTGGTATTCGAATGAAAAGATGGTGGATTTTTTCGCGAGCTTTCGCGAGAAGAAGAGTGATGCTCATCTACTCTGGCTCACTACGGGCAGTCACGATAGTGTCAGAGAGTTGATGACAAGTCGTGGAATTGGGTCGGGAGATTTCAGTGTGCTTTCGGTTCCGTCCACGATGGTTCCTTCATACCTTGCTGCCGCGGATGCGGGGTTGGCATTCGCCAAGTCCGGCATGTCAAGACTGGCGCGATCGCCGACGAAGAATGGTGAGTATCTTGCCTGCGGTTTGCCTTTGATTATAAATGCCGGCGTTGGGGATTCGGATGCGCTGATCAACGACTGGAAAGCGGGAGTTCTTATTGAAGAGTTTACTGATGCTGAATTTGCAGCGGCCGGGCGCGCGATAGAAGCGATGGTGGCGCGGCCGGAAGTCAGGGAGAAGGCGCGTGCAGTCGCAGAGCAGGTATTTGATTTGCAAACGATTGGAGGCGAACGTTACGCGTCGCTGTATAAGAGAGTGTTAGATGGTTGAGGACTCGCACCGGACGGAAGCTGCAGTAAAGTTTTTGACATCATTTGTTTTGTATACTGATCACCTTGCAGGAGAACTAGATACCACGGGCTTGTCCCGTGGAGTTTCATGTTTGCAGCTACTCAACCGTTATTACATCATTTTTTGATGCCACGGCCTTGTGCCGTGGAGATTCACGTTCAACAGCTAAATAGCACAGAGCGTGAAACTCCACGGGACGAGCCCGTGGCATCGTCCGACTTTGAAATCACACGAAAACTATGCATATTCTTGCACTAATGCCCGCGCTCTACGATACCTCGCCAAGCCAGCGTTATCGCCTTGAGCAGTGGGAGCCATTGTTGCGCGAGCGTGGGGTGGAGATCACCTACGCGCCCTTCGAAGACGAAGAGTTGCACACGTTGCTCTACCAGCCGGGCCTGCTCGGAAAGAAAGTCCAGCTCGTCACGCGCGGCCTGAACCGCAGATTGTCGCTTCTTCGCCGCGTGAAGGATTACGATCTCGTTTACATCCTGCGTGAGGCCGCACTGTTCGGTCCCGCGATTTTTGAAAGACTGATCCACCAGCGCGGCGTACCAATCGTGTTTGACTTTGACGACGCGATCTTTGTTTCGTATCGCAGTCCTTCGAACGGTTACTTGAGCTACCTGAAGTTTGCCTCCAAAACTAAAACTATCTGTCGTATCGCTTCACACGTGATGGTCGGCAATCCGTATCTCGCGGAGTACGCGCGGCAAGTGAACGATCGCGTTACCGTGATTCCGTCCACCATCGACACTGAAAAATATCGCGTGCCGCTAAGCGCGGAGAAAAGCGGTCCACTGGTTATTGGCTGGACCGGAAGTCACAGCACGGTCCAACATCTGGACACTCTCCGCGGCGCCCTCAAAAAACTCGCTGAACGAGAATCATTTCGTTTGCGAGTAATCGGTACGGCAACTTACGAGTGCGCGCCCGTCGATGTCGAAGTAATACAGTGGCGCGCGGTTTCGGAGGTCGAAGATCTCACGCCGATTGACATCGGCGTGATGCCTCTGCCTGACGACAGGTGGAGCAAAGGCAAGTGTGGTATGAAGGCACTGCAGTTTATGGCTATGGGGATCCCCACTATTTGTTCGCCGGTGGGTGTCAACGCTGACATCATTCAGGACGGCTTGAATGGATTCCTCGCCGGCACGGAAGACGAGTGGGTCGAGAAGCTTAGCCGCTTGCTGCGCTCGGCGGAGTTGCGACAACGATTGGGCCGGGCGGGGCGCGCTACTATCGAACAAAGGTACTCAGCGATAACTCAAAGCCCCCGAGTCTACGAGATTTTCAAATCAGTTGTGAGCCACGGATATTCATCGATGAATACGGATCTGGTCCGTGTCAGAAGCGAGGAAGCAATTGGAAAAAGCTAACGTTCTGGTTACTGGCGGCGCCGGGTTTATCGGCTCCCACCTGGTAGATGCACTTGTCGAGCAAGGGCATAACGTGCGTGTTCTCGACGCGCTTGTCCCGCAGGTCCATGGCGAAGATGCGAAGCCTTCATATCTAAATTCCGCGGCCGAGTTTATGCAGGGTGACGTTTGCGACAAGGAGCTTGTCCACGATGCGCTCGAAGGCATCGACGTAGTTTTTCACGAAGCCGCCGAGGTTGGTGTGGGCCAGTCGATGTACGAGATCGAGCGCTACGTGCGCGCCAACGATCTCGGCACGGCAGTGTTGCTCGAAGCGATACTCGCGCGACGACCGCAAATCAAGAAGTTGATCGTTGCTTCGTCGATGTCGATTTATGGCGAAGGGGCCTACACATGTGAGAGTTGTGGGTCAGTTGCGCCGCAACTGCGTCCGGTGGAGCAACTGCTCGATCGACGTTGGGAACTGGAGTGTCCGAAGTGTGGTAAGCAACTCTCGCCGGCTCCGACGAGTGAAGAGAAGCCGTTGTTTCCGACTTCGGTTTACGCAGTGACAAAACAGGACCAGGAACAGTTTTGTCTGGCCGTGGGTCGATCGTATGGTATCCCCGCGGTCGCCTTGCGCTATTTCAACGTTTACGGAACGCGACAGGCGCTTTCGAATCCTTATACGGGCGTGTGTGCGATCTTTTCCGCGCGCCTGCTCAACGGCAACCGCCCGATGGTGTTTGAAGACGGGGAACAGACGCGCGACTTTGTACACGTCAGCGACATCGTGCAAGCGAATCTCCTGGCGCTCGAGAGCGATCGTGCTGATTACCAGGCGATCAACGTAGGGACTGGTAGAGCGACGTCGGTGCGCGCTGTCAGCCGTTTGCTTGCTGAAGGTTTAGGACTCGATCTGGAACCCGAGATCGTGGCGAAGTATCGCGAAGGCGACATACGTCACTGCGTGGCAGATATTTCGAAAGCAAGGGCGTTGCTAGGGTATGAGCCACAGGTCTCGCTGGAACGGGGAATCCCGGAGTTGCTATCGTGGGTCCGGGCGCAGGCCGCGAAGGACCAGGTGGCCAGCGCCACCGCCGAGCTCGAGAGCCGGCAGTTAGTCCGATAATAAGATTCTTAGCCCCCAAGATGAATCAAACAAGCAGATCGCGTTTGCTGGTACTGGCCATTCTCGCGATCTTGCCATCCTTTCTTAAACGTCCACTTTATCGACTGTTCTTTGGATATAAGATCGGCAAACGAGTTCGCATCGGGCTTAGCGTCGTCGACGCGCATCAGTGCACCATCGAAGACGACGTGCAGATCGGCCATCTGAACGTAATCACACGCGTAGAGAAGCTTACGATCCGCGACCACGTGCGTATCGGTCACTTGAATATCATTCGCGGCGGCGCGGCCGTGAGTTTGGGTCGCTACTGCGAAATAATCCGGATGAACGAGATCAACTCGATTCCCGATCCGGAGGTCGTCAACGAGATCGATCCGGTATTTATTCTCGGCGATGGCAGCATCGTCACCACCGGACATAAGATAGATTTCACCGATCGAGTGGAGATTGGCCGGCGTGTGATACTGGGTGGACGAAACTCGTCGCTTTGGACACACAATCGCCAGCGAACGCTGCCGATAACGATCGGGTCAATGG
>JBKPJP010000063.1:0-2049 GCA_046730735.1 Acidobacteriota bacterium
GCATCAACGCATCGGTTACCTGCCGGAGAATCCGTACTTCTACGACTATCTGACTGCGCGCGAGTTTCTCGATTACTGCGCGCAGATCTTCGGTTATCCCGCGGCGACGCGAAAGAAGCGAGCAGCGGATTTGCTGGCGCGCGTGAGGCTGGATGAAAAGCGTTGGGACACGCAGTTAAGAAAGTTTTCGAAGGGAATGCTGCAGCGAGTTGGGTTGGCCCAGTCACTCGTTAACGATCCGGAGCTCGTGTTTCTGGATGAACCGATGAGTGGACTCGATCCGGTTGGTCGCCGTGAAGTGCGAGATTTGATCGCGGCGCTGCGAGATGAAGGCAAGACTGTCTTCATGTGCTCACACATTCTTTCCGACATCGAGGTGCTGTGCGATCGAGTCGCGATTCTAAAAAAAGGCCGGTTGGCCCAGGTCGGCTATCTCGACGAGTTGCGACGCAAAACTGAAGGTCCGAATCGCATGGAAGTGATGGCCACGGGCACCGATGCCGAATCGCTGCGCGCACATCTTCCCGGAGCTGAGATCGCACCGACCCCGCGCGGTCTGCGCATCGAGATCGCTTCCGAAACTGAGATCGAGAATGTATTGGCGGCGCTGAGAAAAGTCGGCGGGAAGATTGTTTCGGTTCAGCCGGTGAAGCAGTCGCTGGAAGAATTGTTCCTCGAATAGGCCTATTCTTTAAATTTAAATCCGGTCACTTCCATCTTGATGTTTGCGCGAGCGTCGGTGTCGCTCATGCCGTCCAGGGCCACGTTCACCTGCATGGTTTTGTTTGGCGCGAGCTCAGGCTGTCGCGTAGGGACCACGACGACAGTTCTCTCTTTGACGGGCTTTCCTTCGTAATCGACGACGGCTGCGTGTATCTCGAGTCCGTTCAAAGTCTTTCCTGTTAAATTGCGGACCGTGGTCTGCAAACTCATTACGATATCGCCCAGCGCGCGTTTAGCTTCGGTCGCCTCAGGTTCGTCGAGAACTATGTTTGCCTTGTTTGTTTCAAATTGCGGCGAGCCCGCGCGAATGGCGCCCTGCAATCCCGCGTCGGCGCTTCGGCCGCCACCCGTGAAACGCATCAGACCGTAGAAGAGACCCGCGATGGCGATAGCAGCAATAACGGCCACCACGATGATAAGAGTTCGATTCGATTCGCTCGCTTCGATCCGCCGGTCCGGTACAGCCATAGTGTCGAGAATTGTAGATTCGCGAGAGGCGTTTTGCAATGAACTCTGCGTCCTCTGCGGCCCTCTGCGTTCTCTGCGTTTAAGGGCGCCTTCAACACAGAGACCACAGAGGGCCGCAGAGAACGCAGAGAAAATTACTTCTTCAGCAGCTTCGCAATTAACTGTTCGAGCTCGTTGAAGTCGATTGGCTTCGTGACGTAGGTATTGCAGCCCGCCTGAATCGCCTCCGATTGGAAGTCATCCGTGTCGTGCGCCGACACGGCGATGATCGGCGTTGACTCCAGCTCCGGAAGCTTGCGTATCAAACGAGTTGCCGCCAAACCATCAATCACCGGCAGGCTCAAGTCCATCAGAATAAGGTTCGGCGACTCCGTCTTCGCCAGCTTCACAGCCTCCTCGCCGTTCATCGCTTCCACCACCCGATAGCCAGTCATCTCCAGCAGCCGCCGCATCATGAATCGATTGTCTTCGGTATCTTCGACCAGCAAGACGGTTTGTGGCTGGGCCTGCTCTTTCATCTTTGCACCTGATTTTCCGCTCAAATTCGCCGCCCTCTTGCTCGCAAGTTATTGATTTTACTGTATCACTAGAATACGCGCGGTTTTTTTGTTAACATGCCGCATTGAAACGCAACACAAAAGAATCGTAGGCCAGCGTTTTATTCGTACACTCGAATGGCCTGCGAGATTCCCCCTCCTGCGGCCCCCTGTTAGAACTAAGAGAGACTTGCAACCAGATGAAGACTGCTATGTCGAGGCCAGAAGAGACTGAACGACTCCAGGACCTCGGGCGAGCTTCAATGCAAATAGTTCACGACCTTAAGAATCAGCTTAATGGTCTCAAACTCTATGCCACGTT
>JBKPJP010000064.1:0-8288 GCA_046730735.1 Acidobacteriota bacterium
CTGCTGGTTATCATCACGTGGTGGCTTTCAAACAAGAGGTGAGGGGGCAACATGAGAATTCGATTACTTTTATTCGCAGTGATAATCCTTGGCTGTATCTCAGTCCTGGGCCAGAAGAGTGCAAACCCAAAGTCGATTCATGTCGACCTGTCGAAAGAACGGGTCGGACGCGACTCGACGAAGTTTCTCGCGGTCGTCGGCAACTGGTCCATCGTCGATGATGGCGGCACGAGAGTTTTGACTGTCGATGGGCGTCAGTGGTTGCGCGGCCAGCCCGCCGGCGGCCTTGCGCAAAACGCGCGCGCGATCTACGGGTCTCGTCACGAGGAGTTCATCGACAACGTAAAAGCATTCGCGTATTTCCCGTATGCAGTTGCGAAAGACATCGATGATTTTCACGACGGCAAAATCTCGATGCGCTTCAAACTGGTAGCCGGTCAGCTCGATCAGTGCGCAGGCATTCTCTTCAATCTGAAACCCAACGGCGACTATCTCACCGTGCGCTTCAACGGCAAGGAAGACAACGTCGTGCTTTGGACTTTCGTGAAAGGCAAACGCAGTTTCGTCAAGAAGGGAAGCGAGAACGTGCCGCTGCAAATGAACACGTGGCACACGCTGGAGATCTCGGTGCAGGGCACAAGTCTTCAGGCGTCGCTCGATGGCAAACATCTGCTCGACTACACGTTGGCTGAACCGGTGTCGGGCAAAGTCGGGGTCTGGTCAAAGACGGACAGCGTCAGCTATTTCGATCAGTACACCGTCACTAAATGACGCCACAAAAAACGCACATAAGGCACAAAATCCAAAACTTATTCTTGAGCCTTTCGTGCCGTTTTGTGGCTACTGTCGTTGGTAGTAATTCAGTTCTGCTCGCACAATCGGGGTATCATGAAAAATCTAATTTCCTTACTCGTCCTTGCTCTATTTCTCTTTGCATTGCCGGTCCTCGCGCAATCACCTAATACGGCGACGATGATGGTCGTTGTCACTGATCAGACGGGCGCCGTGATCACGGACGCGCAGGTGACTGTGCTCAACACTGCCACGGGCGATACGCGCCTGGCAGTCTCAGGCAGCGACGGCAGCGCCACGTTCGCAGCGTTGTCGTTGACTGGCACTTACAAAGTCACCGTCTCGCGCCAGGGTTTCGGTACCGAAGAGCGTGAGAACCTGACGCTGCGCTCGGGCGAGACCGCGACCGTGAAGGTCAGTCTGCTCGCCGGTTCAGAGAAAGCAGAGGTCACTGTTTTCGGCACGGCTGAAGGCGTGCGCTCCGATCCACAGATCGGCTTACCACTGCCGAGCTATCAGATCAGTGAGGTACCGATCCTCGGTCGTAAAACCTCGGCGTTGCCGTTGCTCAACTCGGCGTTTCGACAGGGAAAGGGAACCGGCGATCTCTTCGTCAACCAGGTGTACTTCATCACCGGCGCCGGCTCGCGCCGCACCACAACCGTCACGCTTGATGGGGCAAACAACGATGAGGGTTGGGGCCGGCAGACATCAGTCGCGACGATTCCGATCGGTGCGATTCAGGAGATGGCCGTTATCTCGAACGCGTTTTCAGCCGAATACGGCTGGACCGCTGGACCTGCCTTGAACATCGTCACCAAGTCAGGTACCAACAACCTTCACGGTGAGGGACTCTTCCTGATTCGTCCCGGTGATTGGCAAGCGGAGACGTTTTCGACTAACGGTTTCTGTCCGCCATCGGTGTCCACGTGTGTGACGCCGAGTACGCTCGTAGCGATCAACCCGGTCGACATTCCCGATGAGCTGCAACAGTATTCGGGCACGATCGGTGGTCCAATCGTCCACGACCGCACTTTCTTCTTCGCGACTGCCGACTACACGCGTCAAAACCGCACCACGTTTCTCTCGACCAGCTTGCCGGCGTTTGTGTTACCCGCGGACGGCAATCTCGCGTACACCGGTCACTATCGGCAATTCCTGTTCAACGGGCGCGTGGACCACAAGCTCACGTCGAATCAGAACCTGATGTTTCGTGTGAATGTCGATCGGTTCTTTGACGACAACCCACAGGACGCAGTCGGCGGCACGAACGCGCCGAGCGTCGCACGGCGTTACTCGCGGCGTTCATGGACCACGCAGGTCAATCACACCGCCGTTGTTAATTCGAAACTCCTGAACGAGGCACGCTTCGCCTATCTTCACGGCGATCCGGTCACGTTGTGGGAAGCACAAAACCTGTCGACTACTTACACGCGCGGTGGCGCGGTGCCGTTTACGATTGGCCAGTCGCGCGCTTCGGATCTCTGGGGTCATCAGGTGCAGTTCTCGGATACGTTGTCGTGGTCGTTAGGCAAGCACTACCTGCGTTTCGGCGGTAGCGTCGTTCACCACACATCCGGCGGCTTTGGCAGCGAGCCCGGCACAGCGATCCTCGGCACGTTTACTTTTCGCAATACAACCACCGCTCCGTTTGGACAACTGACACTCGCAGACGTGCAGAACTACACGCAGCCGATCAACTTCGGCATCAGCAGTTACGAGTTGCCACAGTGGCTCAACACCCTTTTCGTGCAGGACAACATTCACCTGCATCGCGACTTCACGCTCGACGCGGGACTGCGTTATGACCGCCAGACGCTTACCGACGCTAAGAACAACTTCGCGCCGCGCATCGGTTTTGCCTGGCATCCGGGCGGCGACTCGCGTCTCGTGATTCGCGGCGGCTACGCAATGTATTACACGCAGATTCGTTCGAATGCCGTTGCCGGTTATCTCGTGAACGGCCTCGACGGTCTGACGACCTACACCGCGACCCCGGGGCAAACCGGTTTCCCGACCTGTCTCGTCGGCTCGTGTCTGCCGGTCGCTGTCGACCCGACAACGATTCCGGCTAATCAACTGCCAGCACGCGACATCACGATCCGCGCCGGCTTGCGCGACTTCTATCGCGAGCAGTTTGCGAGGTTCGGGCTCAACTTCGATCTACTGCCAAACTATCCTGACAAGCTCGTGAATCCGCGCAGCCAGGTCACGACTATCGGCGTCGAGCGCGAGTTCTTTAAAGGAATGTTTTTCGGCGCTGACTACGTGCACCAGCATTGGACCAACCTCGATCGCACCGTCGATCTGAACGCGCCTACTCCTTTCAATCGCACCGCGCCCGGACAATTCCGTTGCCCTGTCGGCGTTGCGCCGCCATGCACTCAGGCCCAGGCAGTGGCGGGCGCCAATGCTACCCGCCCAATCGTGCCAGTCAATGGCGGTGTGCGACAGGTGAATGTGATCATGAATCTCGGTATTGCTGATTACGACGGCTTGCAGACGCAGTTCAGCTATCGCGGGAGCCGGAAGATGTATGCGGCGGTGAGTTACACGTTGTCAAAGGCAACCAACACTTTCGAGCCCGATGGCAACGGCATTGGTCCAAACGAAAGCAACATCACTCAGCTAGGCGAGATCGAGCGTGGGCCAAGCGTGGTCGATCAACGTCATCGCGCGGTGGTCACGTTCTATTATCATTTTCCGTTTGATATCACTGCCGGCACCGTGTCGATGTTTGCGTCGGCGCGACCATTCAATGCGACGACCGGCGTCGACAACAATGGTGATGGCATCAACAACGATCGACCGGTCATCAATGGCGCAATTATCAGTAAGTCGGCATTTCGCGGCACGGCTACATCGGATGTGGCGGCATTTGTGGAGAAGCGGTTCAAGTTTTCAGAAAGCAAGAGCCTTCAGATCCGCCTGGAAGGCTTCAATCTTTTCAATCACGGAAACTTTCTCGGGCGTGGCGTTACGACTTACGGCGACACAGCAGTGGCGGCGCCGACGTTCGGGCAATTTGTTGGTGGAGTTGGAACGGCCACTAATGCGATCCCGGCATTCGCGAACATCGATCCGCCGCGAATGTTCCAGGTGCAGGCGCGCTTTACTTTTTAGCCGCACATCACGCGGATATACGCGGATTAAATGGGTGGCGTTTCTTCGAAGGGAAGATCCGGTTGGTAGCTCTTGTCGCGGCCGGCGACGTAGAGGCGCATTGCGAACCAAAGTATTCCCAGCGCAAACGCGATCCAAATCACCGTCCAGAAGATCGCGGGAATGCCGGTCGCATTGGACATGTTCACCGCGTCAGTCGGCACTGTGGGTCCGAATGGGTTTGACAGGAAGAAGACTGTCTTCAGATCGTAAAGCGCATTCAACACACACTGCACTGCGAGAAAGCTGACAAAGAACGTTGCGACTTTCGCGCTCGCAAACCTCGCGATCAAAATCAGTCCTGCCGAGATGGCGAGGCCCGCAAGTAGCGTGAACGGAATTCCCGACCACGCCGTCATCCAGAAGATCGGTTTGATCAATCCGTAGATCATCGTCAGGCCGAAGATGAAGACCGCGCAGCCGAGCAACACGATGCGCGCGGCGACCGTCTTGCGAATCAGTACCAGCAACAACGCACCGAAGATCATCGAACCGAGATAGCCCGCACTCGAGATGAAGACTTGAGAAAACAGTCCGCCGTAGGTCGTGTAAGTTTCGCCGCTGGCATTTGTCGCGACGCTGAGACTCGCGACTGAGTTGCCGGTGAGCAACGCTGCGAGTGCGTGTCCGCCTTCATGAATAAACGTCACGAAAATTCGGAACGGGTAAGTCAGAAATTCGGCGAACGGAATGAACCAGAGCACCACGGAAATCGTGGCCGCGATAAGCAGCGTCATTGCCTGGGGTCGCGCATCGTTTGAAAGCCTTAATCTCATCTTCAACTCTCCGGTAACTCAATTCGGGAATTTAGGCGCCTATTTTAGTCCCGCCGTGATTAACGCACAATGTTGTCGCGAGGTTCCCGAACCGCTTGAAGAAGGTTTCACGCAAAGACGCCAAGTGAGACGCAAAGGCCGCAAAGAAGATTGGTTTGCGCCTTTGCGTCTTTCTTTGCGGCTTTGCGTGAAACTCTCTCAACCTCTCTCGTAATCTCCCGACTTACCTCCGGTTTTACTATCCAGCCGCACGTCCGTGATTGTCATGCCTTTTTCGAGCGCCTTGCACATGTCGTAAACAGTCAGCGCGGCCACCGAGACGGCCGTCAGCGCCTCCATTTCGACTCCGGTTTGCGCGTTTGTCGAGACTTCCGCCTTAAGCGCCACGCCCGTCTCTTCCAACGTCGCCTGCACATCGATATGCGTCAACGGCAACGGATGGCAAAGTGGAATCAGATCCGACGTTCGTTTTGCCGCCATAATTCCTGCCAGTCGCGCCGCCTCAAGAGGATCGCCCTTCGGAGTGCGATGCTCGCGCAGCGCCGCCAAAGTCTCTTCAGTCATCAAAACTCGAGCGGACGCCACGGCGCGCCGCTGAGTCACCTCTTTATTGCCTGTGTCGACCATGCGGACGCGGCCCTCATCGTCTACGTGCGAAAGCTGTGCCATTCGGGAAAAGTAGATAACAAAAACCTTTTCCCGGCAAGTAGATCTCGACATCCGACCACGTTTGCGTCTATTCTGCACCGACCGGGACGAGGCCTCATTCGGGTTGGTCTCATGTCTTCTTCCCCAATTCCGAGCCTGGGTAGTTCTGAAAACTAGAAACATCAAGTAACAAAAATCCGTTTGTTGCGCATTGATCGTAGAGTTACCGACTTTATTTGATTCGGAGGTTCCCCGTGTTCGAGACTGACAAAGAAGTCCTGGATTGGTATGAGCGACAACCCCGCGCTCTATCAAAGGAATATGTGAACAGCATTCGCTGGAACGAGATCAAAAACTATCCGATAAATCCTGCGTTTCTTCCGGTGCTCGTCTACATGCGCGACATTGAGTACTTCACCGACATGTACTACGAGGAATTACGTCGCACACCAACCGGAAGGGATCCGGTGATCAGAAAATTTATGGACCGCTGGAGTATTGAAGAACTCCATCACGGCAATCTTCTGAATCGCTTTCTCGAAGAGGCCGGCTATCCAACCGGAAAGAATTGGCAAGTGGAAGCGACGAAAAAAATTCCTCGTTTGTATTTGCTCAATAGTTATCTGGTGGACTATTGCTCGCTTCCGTTTGGAAAATATTTTCACGGCGCGCACATGGTCTGGGGCGCGATCAACGAGATCACTGCAATGAATGCCTATCGACGGCTCTCGGATCTCGCCGGTCATCCCGTGCTCAACCAGTTATTGATAGGAATCGTGCAGGAAGAGTCGATCCATGGCAGCTTCTACTGGAACGTTGCGCGCGTGAAGCTTGCTGAGACGAAATTTTCGAGAACTCTGGCCCGGTTCATCATCGGAAAATTCTGGTCGCCGGTGGGCCAGGGAGCAAAACCGAAAAAAGAAGCGAACTACGTGATGAAGACATTGTTCCCCGGCAAAGAGGGATTAGCGTTGTTCGATGAGAAGATTGGAAATCGCATCGAACGTTTGCCGGGATTCCTTGGTTTCAGGGGATTGACTGAACGTATCGCGCCGATCGTGCAGATCGAAGCCTAAGGCAGTCGGACCACGTTTACTAGCGATCCGGTTTCGACTGCTTTAGTGCCCGCCGGCACCACCGCCAGCGCGGTTGTCAATGCAAACGCGACGAAGTCGGAAGAACCTCCCCACTTCAGCGGGAACGCGATGAGCTCACCATCGTCGTTTGTAGTTAACTGCACCGGCAAATAACTTTCCCTGTCCACATTTCCTTTTACCTTACGGGCAAGCACTGCGGTTTCTCGCTTCAACGCGGGTTCCGTCGCGCCTTGCATAGCAAGCAGTGATGTCCGTGCAAACAAGTTGAAGGTTACCGCGACGGACACCGGATTACCTGGTAGACCAAAAGCGAGTGTGCCGTTCGGCAGGCGCGCGAAGACAGTTGGCTTGCCGGGACGAAGGGCAACGCGTTCGAAGAACAGCTCCGCATCGAGCCCCCTGAGTGCAGCTTTGGTAAGATCGTAGACGCCCATCGACACGCCGCCGGAAGTGACGATGACATCGCAACTCTCAGCCGCTTTAGCAATCTGATTTTTTAATAGCGAGGTTTCGTCGCCGGTCAATGGCATCCGCTCAATCGTTGCGCCGGCGAGTTCCGCGTAAGCGGCAATCGAGTAGTTGTTTGAATCACGAATTTGATCTTGTCCGGGTTTTTGATTGACCGAAACGAGCTCGGTGCCGGTCGCGAGCACCGCCACACGCGGCCGGCGAAAGACGTTGACAGTTGCGTAACCAAACGCCGCCAGCACTGCCATCATCGCCGCGTTGATGATCGTGCCGGCAGTCAGAACAGTTTCACCCGCCTGGATTTCAGCGCCGCGCTTAACGATCGACTTTCCCTCTTCGACGCTCTCCAGCAATTCGACCACAGTGGCGTCTTTGAGTTCATGCGCTAACTCGACCTGTTGCACGCTATCAGCGCCTTCGGGAACAGGCGCGCCCGTCATGATGCGTACTGCCTGTCCCTCTTCCAACTGGTTGTGCCAGCCTCTACCCGCTGCCGACTCACCGACGATTCGCAAACGCACCGGCGCCGCCTGCGCATCGACTGCGCGAACTGCATACCCATCCATCTGCGAACGGTCGAAAGGAGGAAGATCCGAATCAGCTACGATGTCCTCAGCCAGCACGCGACCGAGCGCGTGTTGCAGCGACACTTGCTCCACTGGCAGCGTGTGAGTCTGCTGTCTGACAATCTGAATAGCTTCGGCAACGGAAATCATTGGGGAAGTATAGCTTTAAAAACCGAAAGGCCGGTTTGGACCGGCCTCTCAAGGTTGGCGGAGGCATTCAGCCTCGATTGGTTACCGTCCTCACCCCGGCAACCACATTCACCGTTGGAGAGGATTTTAGTCAAAACTTTTTTCGGGTCAATAGGTGCTTTGCTGTTATTTGCTGTTTTTGCAACGTCGGAAACACCTTCAAATTCTGCCAATCCAAAATGTCGGATTGCTATTTTACTGAGACGCGTTGACATAACTCGCCTTGCAAAAATTTCTGCAAGAAAAAAGATCAGTCGCGGGTGGCTGAAAAAAATTTTTTGGGACTGACATTGAATGCCGGCGCTTTACGTCAGCGTTGGACCAGACGAACGATTCAGCGCGCGCATGAGTCGCAGTTGGGAGTAATAAAGTGCGACGAGTGCGGGTGAACTACGATTTAATGGAGCGGATTGACATTACGACCTCGAGGTGAGGTAGGTCGAAAACGAATGAAATGAGTGGCGGAGCCGACGGGACTCGAACCCGCGACCTCCGACGTGACAGGCCGGCGTTCTAACCAACTGAACTACGACTCCGCAAATTCAAACATCTGGTAGGCACGGAGGGATTCGAACCCCCAACCTCTTCCT
>JBKPJP010000065.1:0-13643 GCA_046730735.1 Acidobacteriota bacterium
GTCCGATGTTGAAGACCGGATCAGAACTATCACTCATCTCAAGGTGATTGAGAGAGTGGATGAGCGTTCAGGAAACGGATTGATTGAGATCCAGGTGAGCGCCGATGGTTTTCTTCGTTACATGGTGCGTGCGATCGCCGGAACGTTAATGTCCGTCGGTCGCGGCGAACTCAATCGTGAGGCAGTTGAGGAAGCGATTGCGACGGGAGTGCGGCCACTTGTTGCGGCAACTGCGCCGCCCCACGGCCTGACGTTGCTCTCAGTGAAGTACGCGGATTGACACGGATCGTTATTATGATCAAGAGTCTGGTTCACTTATGCTTTCGGATTTCACTGGCATAGTTCAAACGGGATCGCGTGACGAGGCGTTGCTCGCGGCAATTGCGTGGGACCGTCTGCCGCGGCACGTCGCGATCATCATGGACGGCAACGGCCGATGGGCTGCGCAACGCGGCCAGCCGCGGATTGCCGGTCACAAAGCGGGCGTTGAGGCGGTTCGTGCGGCGGTTGATACGGGGGCACGTTTAGGTTTGGGCGCCCTAACGTTATATGCATTCTCGACCGAAAACTGGAAACGTCCGCGTTACGAAGTCGACCCATTGATGCGCATGTTGCGTCGTTACCTGCGGCTCGAACTCGACGAGATCGATCGCCAGAACATTCGGTTTCAAACAATCGGTCGCACCGCCGCGCTTCCGGAAAAAGTTCGTCACGAAATCACGCGCGCTACCGAACAGACCGCCAGAAACAAAGGCATGATCTTGACGGTGGCTCTGAATTACGGCGGGCGCGCCGAGATCGTCGATGCCGCACGCGCGGCTGTCCGACGTCTCGTCGACGAAGGCGGCCGTCCCGATGAGTTAACCGAAGAGCGCATCGCCAGCGAACTCTACACGCGTAACCTTCCCGAACTTGATTTACTCGTGCGCACGAGCGGTGAGTTGAGAATCTCAAACTTCCTGCTCTGGCAAAGCGCGTACAGCGAGATCTACGTTACGGAAACTCTCTGGCCCGACTTTCGCCGCGTACACTTGCTCGAAGCCGTGGTTGATTATCAGCGCCGCGATAGAAGGTTTGGTGGATTGAAGCTCGTCGTGAATAAAACTTAGGTCCCTACTGGATGAAAAGAATCCTAACGGCGGTCATCGTTTTACCCTTCGTGATCGCCTCAATTCTCTTTGCTTCTTTATGGTGGGTGTTTGTCCTGCTCGCAGCGGCCGCGATGGTCATCGGTCTCTGGGAGTTTTACCTGCTCGCGAAAAAACTTCAGCTCAAACCCGATCCCGGTGCCGGATATCTCGCGGGCGCAGCAATCGTCACGATCTCACTGCAGAACGATCCGGCTGTTAACGTGTTGCTGGTCCAATTCGTAATCATCGTGTTGACCGTAGGCACGCTGATCGCCGCGACGTTGCGTGGCGCTCCGTTCGACAAGATGATTGCTTCTGTTGGCGCTACGATCCTTGGCGTGCTTTATATTCCGTTGTTGGGTAGTCATCTCGTTGCCTTACGCACCGGCTTCAACCAGACGCTCTCAGCACATTTGTTATCGTTCTTCTTTCTGGTGTTGATGGGAGGAGACGCGGGCGCTTACTACGTCGGTCGTGCATTGGGTAAACGTAAACTCGCGCCTTCGATCAGTCCCGGCAAAACCTGGGAAGGCGCGGTTGGCGGGCTCCTCGCGGCACTCGCGATGGCGACACTCGCTCATTTCTGGTTCTTTCGTGAACTGCCGCTCAAGTACACTCTGCCGCTCGCAGCATTGATGACCGTGGTAGGAATCTTCGGCGACCTCGCCGAAAGCGCGCTCAAACGTGGCGCGGGCGCAAAGGATGCCGCCAACATTCTGCCCGGACATGGCGGCATACTCGATCGACTCGATAGCTTGCTCTTCAATGCGCCGCTCATCTACTATTTTGCACGCTTTTACTTCCATAGCTGACGAAGCTCATGACCACGAAGAAAATCATGGTTATCGTTGGCAGCGTGCTGCTCGGGCTTACAGTCTTGATACTCGCTTTCCTGGTAACGATAGGTGGTTTGTGGCTGTATGCAGTAAAAAATAGCGAGTCCGCGGAAAAAGCGAAGGATTATCTGCGGAAAAATGAGAAGTTGAAGCAGGACATCGGGGAAGTGAAAGACTTCGGTAGCATCGTTAGCGCAAGCGTCGATGCTCGCGACGACGATCACCCAGTGACGATGAATTTAAAAGTTATCGGTGAAAAAAAGACAGTTAATGCTACTGTAGTCCTGATCCTGGTGCAGGGGGGCGCCTGGCGCGTAACCTCGGCTTCATATGTGAACTCATCAGGACAAAAGATCCCTCTACTCGACCCCTACGATACAAAGGTGCTCATCCCCCGCTTAGCTGCATGACTGGAACAATAGATAGCCCAGGTGTTGCGATCCTTGGTTCAACCGGGTCGATTGGATGTAATAGTCTGCGCGTCATCGAGTCGTTAGCGACTCGCATGCGTGTCGTCGCACTTGCAGCCGGAACGAATGTCGAGCGACTGGCGGATCAGATCGCAACGCATTTGCCGGAAGTAGTTTCGGTTGACACTGAAACAGCCGCGCACGATCTGCGGGCGATGTTGTTTGCGCGTAACGTGGATCTGCCGCGCATCGTCGTCGGTGAAGAAGGATTGTGCGAAGTCGCCACTCACAGGGACGCTGATTGCGTGATCTCCGCCACCGTCGGCGCGGTTGGTTTTGTTCCGACACTCAAAGCACTCGAAGCCGGCAAGCGCGTCGCACTCGCCAACAAAGAAACACTCGTGATGGCGGGCGAGTTGATGACGGCGGCTGCAAAGAAGTCAGGCGCCGAGTTGTTGCCGGTTGATTCTGAACACAACGCTTTGCACCAGTGCCTGCGAGGCGAACGACGTGAAGAGGTGCGTCGCATTATCCTCACTGCTTCCGGTGGGCCGTTTCGCACGAAGAACAAAGAGGAAATGGAGCTCGCAACCGTCGCGGAAGCAATGCGCCACCCGACCTGGAACATGGGCGCGAAGATCACGATCGACTCAGCAACCCTGATGAACAAAGGTCTCGAGGTTATCGAGGCTCACTGGCTGTTCGGATTCGGGCCGGAAGAGATCGACATTATCGTTCATCCCGAGTCAGTAGTTCATTCGATGATCGAGATGGTCGATGGTTCTGTGATTGCTCAGCTAGGCGTTACGGATATGCGCCACGCGATTCAGTACGCGCTCACCTATCCCGAGCGACATACCTGCCAATTGCCGCCACTGGATTTGACTACTGTTTCCGGTCTTCACTTCGAACCGCCCGATCTGGATCGATTTCCATGCATACGACTCGCATACCGGGCGCTCAGTGAAGGCGGGACACTGCCGGCGGCGATGAACGCAGCTAACGAGGAAGCCGTGGCCGCATTTCTCGATGAACAAATCGGCCTGACCGAAATTCCGCGCGTTATCGAGTCGGTCATGAACGAGCACTTAAATCGCCCGGCAAGAGACATCGCGACGATTCTCGCCGCCGATCACGAAGCGCGTCTCGCCGCCCTCGAAAAGATTGCCTGCCGCAAAGAAGCACAAAACGCGTGAACTCTGTGGCCTCTGCGTATCTCTGCGATCTCTGCGTTCAACAGGCTGTTTTAACGCAGAGATCGCAGAGGGCCGCAGAGTGCTAATTGTTTGACGTTGTCTTAACCGGACGCGTAAACTCGTTTTTGTGCAACCTGACTCGAAATCGTCGAGTCTAAAAGTGGTTGTTTGACGTAAGACTATAAGAAGAAGGTCTTGAATGCCGACTGTATATATTGCATTAGCGTTTATCTTCATCCTCGGTTCCGCCGTTGTCCTCCACGAATTCGGCCATTTTATTGTTGCCAAACTGTTTAAGATTCGAGTTGAGACCTTCTCGGTCGGCTTTGGGCCGCGTCTATTCGGCAGAAAATGGGGACATACGGACTACCGCGTCTCGGCGATTCCGCTCGGTGGCTACGTAAAGCTCGGCGGCGACGAGTCAAACGCCCCGCTCGAAGGCGCCAGCGCTCCGGACATTCCGCCCAACGAGCAGTTCAACCTGCGTCCACGCTGGCAACGTGTGCTCGTTGCCGTAGCGGGACCCGTCATGAACATTATTACGGCACTGGCGATCCCGTTTGCGGCAGCTTTTGTGTACGGAGTGCCCGCGACGCCCGCGCCCGTTGTTTATTACGTCAATGAAAAAGGCGCAGCCGCTCAGGCAGGCCTTCAGCCCGGTGATCGGATAATTTCTTTCAACGGCACTGAGAATCCGAGTTGGGACGTCATCAGTGGCGATGCACTGCTTTCGCCGGGTCGTCCTTTGCCCGTCGTCGTAAATAGAAACGGCAGTGAAGTAGCACTCACGATCACGCCGACCGCGCGAACGGAAAACGGCGAGGCCGCCGGGTATCTCGACTTCATTCCCGATTATGGCGGTTTACCGGTGGTAGTTGGTGACGTTCAACCCGGTTCGCCGGCGGAGGCCGCGGGTTTGAAAGAAGGCGACCGCTTCGTGAAAATCGGCGGAGAAGATATCAAGAGCTCGGCGCAGGTGACGGAGTACATTCGCAGTCATGATGCGCAGCCAATCGCGATCACAGTTGAACGAAACGGACAGCTAACGGAACTCAAAGCTGACGAACGCCGCATCAATGGCCGGCTCGGATTCGTGGTTAGCGAACAATATCCGCTTCACGCCGCGAACGTAGGCTCGGCAGGAAGGTATGCCTACAACCAAAACCTTCAGATCCTTCGCCTGACTGGAAAAGCTTTGGGACAGGTCTTCAGTGGTCAGCGTTCGTTGAGAAACACCGTGTCTGGTCCTATCGGCATCTATCAGGCGACGCAGAAGTCGATTGAAAAGCTGGGTTGGGACGGGGTTTTCGGAATGCTCGGATTTCTGAGTTTGAACCTCGGTATCTTCAACTTACTGCCGATTCCAGTGCTCGATGGCGGCGCGATTTTCCTGCTCCTGATTGAAGGTTTGCTGGCGATCATCGGTTTGTCCATCTCAACGGCCGTGCGCGACCGCATTCAGCAGGTCGGCTTTGTGATGGTCCTGCTGTTGATGGTTTTTGTGATCAGCAATGATCTGATTAAGACATTGGGAAATCGCGAACCGGAGAAACCGCCGGCCACTGCTCCCGCAAAATAGCAATGCGCAAGACCCGTCCAGTTCAGGTAAAGCACATACAGATTGGTGGTGGCGCCCCCGTAGCGATTCAGTCGATGACTAAGACTGACACTGCGGACGTGGGCGCAACTGTGGCTCAAATCGAAGAGATGGTCCGTGCCGGTTGCGAGATTGTCCGGCTTGCGGTTCCCGATAACGATGCGGCAGTCGCGCTGAAAGAGATTCGCAAGCGCGTCCCCGAAGTTCCGATCGTTGCCGACATTCATTTCCACTACAAACTCGCGTTGATGGCACTCGAAGCAGGAATCGACAAGCTGCGTTTGAATCCCGGAAACATTGGCTCTCACGAACGTGTGCGCGAGGTCGTGCGTGCAGCGCAGGCGCAGAAGGTTCCGATTAGAATCGGGGTGAATGGCGGCTCGCTCGAAAAAGATCTGCTCAAGAAATATGGCACCGCGACTCCCGAAGCAATGGTCGAGTCGGCTATGCGTCACATTCAGATCCTCGAAGATCTCGACTTCACCGACATCATCATTTCGCTGAAGGCTTCGGACGTGCATCGCACAGTCGAGGCTTATCGACTACTGGCGCAGAAGGTTGACTATCCGTTTCACCTCGGCGTCACCGAAGCGGGCACTTCGTTCAGCGGCACCGTGAAGTCGTCAATCGGACTCGGCATCCTGCTTTACGAAGGCATTGGCGACACGATTCGCGTTTCGCTTGCGGCTGAACCGCAGGAAGAAGTGCGAGTGGCGTGGGAGATTGTGAAGTCGCTGGGTCTGCGGACGCGCGGAGTTACTGTGGTTGCGTGTCCGACCTGTGGTCGACTCGACGTCGATAACTTTGTCGGTATCGTCACTGAGATCGAACGGCGGTTGGCCCACATCGAAGAACCACTTCATCTTTCGATCATGGGTTGCGCGGTTAATGGACCAGGCGAGGCGCACGATTCACAACTCGGAATCACGTTTGGTCGCGGCGTCGGGATGATCTTCAAAGACGGCGTGCCGATGCGCAAGGTTGCGGGTGAGAATATCGTCGAAGCCTTTGTGATGGAAACCGAGAAGCTTCTAGCAGATTTAAAGGCAAATCCGCCTTTATCCGCGTGAATCCTTGTTACCGGACTTTCGGTCGCTTCTGTGCGGCCACGTCGCCCGCCATTACCAAAAACAGCGCATCCGTCGTTATCTTGCGATTGACATTCACGATCAGTTGTTCGCGCAGATCTTCGATTTGAAGAATCCAGTCAGCCGCGCGTGACGAGTCGAGTTTAGCCGCAATCTCCCGCAACTCGTCCAACAAGTCTTCATTCACCAGTTGCTCTGAATTGACGCCGAGCGACAACATCCACGCATCGCGAATCAGCGTCTCGAGAACGTCGAGCCGTTCTTCAAACTCATCTTTGTACTGAGCTTCGTTGAGCTGTTCAGCCGCGCGCAGCAGTTGCGCGCGATCCTGGCTGAGCACGAGCGCACTCAGCACTTTGAGCATCGCTTTGCGTTGCGACGTGAACGTTACGAGATCGCCTGAGAGTGCGCGTCCGATGCTGCCGCTCGCCGCACGCGCGCGGAGTCGTGCAGTCTTAGCGTCTGCCAGCTTGTTCTTCGTCAGATGAGTTTCGATCTCAGCGGGTGTTAACGGCGAGAAACGGATCATCTGGCAACGCGAAAGAATCGTCGGTAGCAGCATTGCCGGACGCGCGGTGATCAGGATCAGGTACGACGTCCTGGGTGGCTCTTCGAGTACTTTCAGCAGGGCGTTTGCTGACGCGTCGTTGAGTTTGTCGGCTTCGTCGATCAGGAAAACTCGCGCCTTGCCTTCGAAGGGGCGAAAGTTTGCTTCCTTCTCGATCTGCCGCATCTGTTCCACGCGCAACACACGTTTCGGAGCGACAACCAGGCCCACGTCGGGATGGTCCGTCCAGATTATTTGCGTCCACTCGTCTGCATCTTCGCGTTGCGGATAGTTGAGTTTGACGATGCGCGTGCATGACGAACATACGCCACACGCTTCATGATCTTTCGGCGTGCGACAGTTCAGCGCTCGCGCTACTTCGAGCGCGAAGCGCTTCTTGCCGATGCCTTCTTCGCCAACGAACAGCATCGCGCCCGGCAGTCGATCGGCCACCAGCATTTGTTTCAACGCCGCTTTGACGCGCTCGTTTCCGGTTAACTCACTAAACATAATTCATCGCAAGATGACCGCGGCTTTGGAGAAACGGAATGATGATCTCCTTAAGGCGGTCCTGCGTGTATTCGACTGGACCACTCGTATCAATCAACTTAACGCGTTCGGGTTCGGCCCGTGCGATTTGCAGATACGCGTCGCGCACGCGCGCGTGAAAGTCGGCTTTCTCGATGTCCAGACGATCGCGTCCCGAAGATCTTCCTGATGTACGTCGGGAGGTGCGGGTGATTGATTCATCGATTGAGAGATCGAAGAGCAACGTCAGATCCGGTTTCAATCCGTCTGTCGCTAACTGCACGATCTGCGAGATCAACTCCGGTGAAAAACCACGACCGGCGCCCTGGTACGCTACCGTCGCATCGGCATAACGATCCGAAATGACGACCTTTCTGGCATTCAGTGCGGGACGCAGTACGCGGCGCACGTGCTGGGCGCGGTCGGCGGCAAAGACCAGCAGCTCGGTTAGTGGATCGACTTCCTCCATCGCATCGAGCAGAGCGGCTCTCAAGCGCACACCGAGCGCGGTGCCGCCAGGCTCACGAGTCAACAGGGCATCACAACCATTCGCGCGCAGGAAATTGCCCAGTAAACGTAACTGGGTAGACTTCCCGCTGCCGTCAATGCCCTCGAAAGTAATGAAGGTTCCAGGCATATGATTGCAGCGCCAACGGCGCTGAATATGAAAGCCAGGGGCAAGTCCCGACTTTGTCGGGACGTCGCCCCTGGATTATTTTCCAAAAGATGCGATGCAGCCCTGAAAGAGCGTAATACTATTTCGGCCCTTCAGGCCTCGGCCTTGCTTTGATGGACCTAACCAGGGGCGACGCGCTCCGCTTCGCTTCGCGCTTGCCCCTGGCTTTTATATACCGCGCCGTTGGCGCTCTGGTTTCCGACTTGCGAGACAAAGAATTCAGATCAGAGCAGGCGAAAGTGTAAACGAATGTCACGCTTCAGGCGAGTTGACGTCGGAGCCGCGCATCTCGCGCGGGTTCGCTTCGGTGGTGCTTTGTGAATGCAGTTCACCGGTGCCGCGTCTCGATTGTGAGATGGTCGAGATGGCGTGTTTGAAGATCAGTTGTTCCTGAGAGCCTGACTCGAGCAGGACCGAAAACTTATCAAAACTGCGGATTCGGCCGGTCAGCTTCGCGCCATTCAGCAGGTAAACGATCACGGAAGTCTTTTCACGACGCACCGTGTTGAGAAAGGCGTCCTGGATATTTTGTGGTGCCTGTTTGCCGTCCGACATGTTGAAAACCCGGGGGTGGATTGGTTAAACCGCGCGGTTACAAGAAGATTACAACACGGATCTTTGGCTGACAAGAGATACGAGGAGATGTGAGAGAAAGATGATTATTTGAACCGTGGCCCACTGGCAAGCGATTTAAGAACCGATCGCAATATGTCTTTTTCCTCACCAAAACCCTCAAACCATTCAACGCCGGCTTCATGGCGAAACCATGTCAATTGACGTTTGGCGTAGTGGCGCACGTCGAGTTTGGTCTGTTCGACCGCGCTTTCGAGCGTGCGCGATCCCTGTAAATACTCGACCACGCGCCGGTAGCCGTGCGCGCCGAGTGCGTTTGATGCAGACGGAACTCCGCGGGCCAGCAGGTCTCGAACCTCATCAACCAGACCGGCGCGAAAATGTGCTTCGGTGCGTTCATTGATGCGCTGGTAGAGTTGGGCGCGCGGTGGATTGAGGGCGAGAATACGCAGCCGGCGCGAGCTTTCGTGCGGTTCGGGACGCTGAGGCTGTTGGTCCACGATCGATTTCCCGGTTTGAAAATAGACTTCGATGGCGCGTTGGACGCGTGGCCAGTCGCGCGGAAAGAGTTGTTGCGCGGCGGCTGGATCGACGCGATTCAAGAGGCGGTGCAGGTGTTCGGCGCCGTGTCGTTCGCGGATTTGAGTGAGACGCCGGCGCAGCGATTCGTCAGTTGGTGGACTTTCAAAAAATGGGTTACGCAACGCGCGTAAATAGAAACCCGTGCCGCCGACGAGCAACGGCACGCGGCCGCGACTTTCGATCTCTTCGATTTTGTTTGCAGCTTCACGGGCCCATTCACCGGCGGTGTAGTTGATTGTAGGCGAGACGAAGTCGATCAGGTGATGGGGAACGCCTTTCCGCTCTTCGAGAGGGACTTTGGCTGTGGCGATCTGGATCTGTTTGTAGACTTGTACGGAGTCGCAGTTGATGATCTCGCCGTTGAGTTGAAGGGCAACTTCGATTCCGAGGGTGCTTTTACCGGAGGCTGTTGGACCAACGATGGCGATGACTGGCGTTTCAGAGGGCACGCAGCAATATTACAACCCAGATGAGGCCGAGTAATAGAAGACCGCCGACGACTTGATTGCGTGAGAACTTCATAGGGTTTTTGCAGAAGATACCACGAGCTTTGCACAAGATACCACGGGCTTGTCCCGTGGAGTCTCATGCTTGCTGCTACCAAGTCTAAAAAACTAAAGCTTCAGATGCCACGGGCTCGTCCCGTGGAGTCTCATGTTCGCTGCTATTTAAGCTTCGAGCGTGAACCTCCACGGCACAAGGCCGTGGCATCCAACCTGATGGCTAAAGAAGTGGTGTTAGCGACGACGTGACACTCCACGGGACAAGCCCGTGGCATCTTGATGCAAGGCCGACAAGCCCGTGGCACCTTAATGCAAGGCCACCGCAGATTAATACATGCGCGTGAGTTCGATGCCGGTGTAGTAGGCCTTGAGAATTTGTTCCGCGGACCAGCCTTGCTTTGCGAGGCCGTACGCGCCGACCTGGCACATGCCTACGCCGTGTCCCCAGCCGCGTCCGACAAAGACAAACTCCGTCACGCGTCCCGCATCGTCATATTCGCGATCGATCACGAAGAGTTGCTCGCGCAAACCGAGTGCTGAACGAATGCGGCCGCCGCGAACGTGTGCAGTTCCGTTCGTGCCAATAATTTCGAGATCTGTCACGCGGCGAGATGCGCCACGCGATGCAACACGCAGATCGACAATTGGTCCAATACCTTTCGCGGCACGCGCGAGGCGCGCCTGTACCTGGCCCACCGACAACCCGCGCGTCCAATTAGCAAATGGTGAAAAGCGATCGGCCGCCGCGCCATTTGTGGCCGGCTTCACTTCCAGAAAGTCGATCTGCCCATTCGCCGCGAGGTGATACGTAACAGCCTCGCCACCAACAAGCGCTACAGACGACACCGGATAGGGACGTTCGCCGAGATAGCGAAACAGAAACGCGTCCGCATTAACTCTGATCGATTGCTCCTTGCCCTTTGTCGAACGAAGAATCAGTTGCCCTTCGCTCGTCGGCCGTGCACTCGCTTTCTGGAGTTGCAACAGGTTGCGAGCTTCGAGCAGACGCGCGATAGCGTGCAACACGCGCGCGCGCGAAAGCGGCATGCGAGGTCTCAACGTCGCATCGGGATAGACCATCAGATGACCGTCGCGCAGCAGCATCGCGAGATCCGCGCGATTCTCGGGCGGCACATCCTGCGCATCTTTAACCGCCAGCAAATAGTCGGCGTCAGCATTGTTCAAAAGCGTGCCCGCTCTGCTCTCGCCAAAGACTGCGAGCGAGAGCGCAGTCGCAAATGCCGGCGGTCGATTCAGATCGTCGCCGCCCGGCGGTGTCGGCTGTTTCGACACGCGCGCCACATTCGCGATCCAATTGCGAACTTCCGAGACTGTCGCGTCGCCCGACAACCACGTATCCGAAACGCGCTCGTGCAACGTGCCGAAGTTTTGCGTCAGTAAAAGACTGACATCGCGCGCGAGCAGCACGTTCGAATCATCACGCAACTCCGCGGGCTCGCGCGATGTTCTGATTACGAAACGATCGAACGTGGCGCCTTCAGCCGCGCACTCGCGCGCGCGCAAATAAGGAACCGCGTCGTTGAAAATCTTTTCCGAGTCTTCAGTGCGGCCGCCGCAGGTTGACGTGTAGAGCGCGTTGATCGGTTCGCCCTGGTAAGTGGCGATGAGCCCGCGCGTTTCGTCAACGGCACGCGTCGAGAGCGGATTTTCGGAAGTGAGTCCACGATAAACTTGCGAGCGCGTCGTCGGCAGGATGTCGAAACCCTGCGACATGAACTGCCCGCGATTCTTGAGCGCGTAAGTGCGTGCGGCAACCGCCTGTGCTTTCAGCGCCTCGATCGCCGGATAACCGCCCGGAGAAAGCTCGTTGGCGACAACGCCGCGGACGTAATCTTCCAGTCCCAATTCGTTGACGACCGTCAAATTGCCGCGCAGGTTCGTGAACACTTCAATGCGTCCACGATAAGGCCGATCGTTGTAACGAACGGGCGCATTCTTCTCATCGTCCGACGCAAACGAGACGGGCGCACTGGACCGGAGCACCTGTCCTGTTGCCGACGAAGCCACGACTTCACGCGATGGAAAAGCAGATCGTGATGCTGTCAATCGCACTGGGCTGTTGTTGCTAGTCGACGTTTGCTTTTGCGCGACTGCCGGTGGTCCATCGATCGTTGCGTCGAGCCCGGCAGTTTCGAGACGAGCCTGCAACTCTTCAGCTTCTTCGCGCGAGAGTTTGCCGCCGACGTACATGCCCCACGTTTTCGTTTCTGTATCGAAAATCGCGTGCGCGTCTCGTTCCGTGATCTTCTGAATGTCTTTCTCGTTTTCTTCCGCCTCTTCCTTTGACGCAGCGCCGCCGACAGTCACTCGAAAACCAGTTTCTTCGCTCGTTGCCGGAAGCGGAGACAAGAGTCTCGGATCGACACGCACGCGCGACGTGTCGAGCGCCAGCAGCGTGTTGCCCCCTCCACTCGCGTTCATCAAGTGTCCGGTAGTGGAGATAGTGGCGGAACGGGCATCAGTGGTTAGAGCGACGCGAATCGTGGGCTCTGGACCAGTGAGAGTCGTCAGGCCTGGGGTGTTGATAACCGGGGTCGTCGCAGCGGGCGGCGTCCAGACGGGTTGCGCGCGTCTTGGACGAGTTTGCTGTTGAGCGAAAGCGACGGGGAGCAGAAGCGATTGCGCCAGCAGTAAGATAATGGCTTTTCGCATCACGCGCATACTACTATAAACAACCCATTTGGAATAACAACTATTCCCACCAGACATGAGTCTGTGGTATAGACGAGCGACCCCCCACAGCAGGATGAGGAGGCAGCAGCTTTTCGGACTGTCAGAGTCAGGAGGCCCAGCGGTCCTCATGAGGAAGACTATTTTTCGGAATCTCAGGGTTCTCTGGTTAACGACTCTTATTCTGGCTTTGCTGGGCGCTAGTTGTTTGCCTAAACCACCGGGCGAGAAGGGTGACATCACCATCACTCTCTATGGATTCTCGGTGATGAAAGAGTCGCTCGAGAAAGCGATCTTCCCGGCGTTTGCCGCGAAGTGGAAACAACAACACGGTCAGGTGCTGCTGTTTCAATCGTCGTTTGCGGGCTCGGAGACAGTTACCAATCAGATTCTACGTGGCGCACCGGCTGACATCGCGATCCTCTCGATCGAACGCGACGTACAGCGTTTACAGAAAGAGGGTTTTGTTACGGCTGACTGGCATGCGTTGCCCGCGCACGGGATCGTCAACAAGACACCGTTTGTAATCATCGTGCGCCAGGGAAATCCGAAAGGCATCAGGGACTTTTCGGATCTGGCAAAGCCGGGCATCAAATTGATTCATCCCGATCCGATCAGTTCGGGCGGGGCGCAGTGGTCCATACTCGCGATCTACGGATCGGAGTTGAAGAAATCGGAAACGGAGCCGGGTGAAGGCGACAAAGTACGCGCGCTGCAAACGTTGCGTGCGATCTGGAAAAACGTGCTCTCGACGCCTGGTTCGGCGCGCGAAGCACGCACGACTTTTGAACTCGGCAATGGCGACGCTCTGATCACGTACGAGCTCGAAGGGTTGCTGATGAAAGAGGCGAAAGCGCCCATCGAGATCGTGACGCCGCCGGCGACGATCTTCAGCGAGCATCCGGCCGTGGTGATCGACAAGAGCGTCACCGCCGCGAAGCGTCCGGTGATTGATGCGTTCATGCAATATTTGTGGAGTGACGAGGCGCAGCAAGCTTTTGTGCGGTTTCATTTTTATTCAACGACGAACGATGCATTCAACCAGGCAAACGCGGCATTCGGACATATCGAGATGCCGTTCACGATCGATTACTTTCATGGTTGGGACAAGGCTTATCCGGAAGTGATCGAGGGAGTCTTCAGGGATCAGGTGCAAAGAAAGTAGTTTTTCTCTGTGCCCTCTGCGGTCCTCGGCGTACTCTGCGTTAAAAAGTAAATCTCGACGCAGAGAACGCAGAGAGCCGCAGAGGGCCGCAGAGAATTCGAGATTAAGAAATGAGTACCGT
>JBKPJP010000066.1:0-5001 GCA_046730735.1 Acidobacteriota bacterium
GTATTTCCACACTCCTCGGCGAGATCGAACGCGCCGCGCGAACACCCACCGAACTGATCGAGATTCTCTCCGCACGCGCGCGCGACATCGACAAAGGCGAGGCACGCGGCATTACGCAACTTGATTTCGACCGCGAAGTCGCACTGATCTATTCAACTTACTACGAGTTGCTGAACCAGAATCAGTTCACCGAAGAAGACGCCGATCAACTGCGCGCGCTCTGGGTTCTGCGCGGACTGATCGACGACAAAAGAGTGTATCTGCCGTGGTTGCCAAAGATTGAGCTCTTCATTATCGACGGGTTCTTCGACTTCACTCCCGTGCAGGGCGAGATCCTGCGCGAGTTGATCCCGCGCCTGCCGCACACGATCGTCAATCTCAATCACGACGACAGCAACCCCGAGATCTTCACGCCGTTTCAGGAGACGATCGGTCAACTGCAAAGCATCGCCACGTTCGACACGATTTATACACAGGATTACACGGCGACGACCGGCACTCTCGCGACCCTGCGCGACAACCTTTTCAATCCGTTGACCGCGTCGGATGAAGTTTCCGAAGAGCCTGCGCCCGAGATTCGTTATCTCGAGTGCGGCGACCGCGATACGGAGATTCGCACGATAGCGCGCGAAGTCAAACGTCTCGTGTTAACGGAGAATTACGATCTCGCCGACATCGCGCTCGTCGTGCGCAAGCGCGCTACTTACGCTTCGACGATCACGCGTGTCATGCTCGAGGAGTCGCTGCCGTGCAACCTGGAGTTGCGTGTCGAGGCCGGCGACGTTCCCGCGAACCGCGCCGCGCTCAAACTCCTCGTGCTGCTCGAAGGACTCTCCACCGAACAAACTGAGACCACGCGCATCGCCGAGATCGCGGATCTGATCAAGTCGGAATACTTTCGTCTCAGCGATGCGGAGATGCGCGTGCTGTCGCAGCGTTTTGACGAGCAGCACCTCGATCTGTTTCGAGCTGACCTCCACACACTTACGCCCGAAGCCGTTGCGCTTTTGAAAACTCGTTACCGCATCGGTTTTTGGGATGCCGATTCGCTCGAGAATGCGTTCGCGTATGTCGGCAGTGATTTGAGCGTGAGTGCGTGGCTGACTCGCGCGCACAAACTCTTCACCGATCTTCCCGGCGCTACCGCGACGAAAGAGTTGTTGAACATCGATCCGGGCGCACACGATCGCGACACGGACATCGCTGACAACGTCGAGAACGCCGAGATAGTTAAACTCGAAGACAAAGGCGTCGAGAAGAAACGCCGTCCCTCGCGCGACGTTCATCCCGCTGCACTCGCGTGGACCGCGCTCGTGGTCCAACGATTCGCCGAACTGCTGCACGCTGTGCCTCGTGAAGGTAAACCAACGGCGCTGCGCGCGGAGTTGATGCGGCTCCTGGATCGATTTGGTTTCAGGGATCAGATCGCGGAGCCCGCGCGGAAGTCGCCCGACGAACAGCAACTGCCGCAAGTGATGCTCAACTTCAATGCGCTCGAAGCGTTGCGGCGCGCATTCGTGGCGGCCATCAAGAGCATCGAGCTCACTGGAAATACCCGGGGCGGCGTCACGCGGCTCACGATATTTCTTCAGGAAGTGCGCCGTTCACTCAATACGCAGTCGCAAATCTTTGGGGCGCCGGATCGAAACGGTTTGCGCGTGCTCGAAGCCACTGACGTGCGCGGCCTGCGGATGCGCGCTGTCTTCGTTGCCGGGCTAACAGAGGGCGGCTTTCCTTTGACTGCCTCGCGCGATTGGATCTATCCACACGAAGAGCGCGACCGATTGCGACAATATGGATTGACGCTCGAAGACATCTCGCCAAACACGCTGCTGAAAGAAGAGCATTACTTCTACCAGGTAGCCTGTCGTGCGACCGAGCGTTTGTATCTCACGCGCCCTTTGATTCTCGGCGACGATTCCGAAACGGTCGCTTCTTACTACATCGACGAACTGAGACGCGCCGTCGCGCCACTGAAAGTTGAAACTGAAACTGTGCGACGCGACTACGACGGCAAGAACATAGCCGACGTTTCGACTACGACTGAGATGAACATCTCGCTCGTGCGCCAGCAGGAGCGACATCTGCATCGCGGTCAAAAAGCCAGTTTGCTGCCGCAACCGCGACTCACGCGTCTGCTGACGCTCGCGCGCAACGACGGCTTTCTCAGCGAAGCAGCGTTGCGACGCATCGAGATCGAGCGTGAGCGGGCGGGTTTGTATTTCGGTCCATATGACGGCGTGATCACCGATCCCGATCTGCTGCACCTGATAAAACTCAAGTTTGGCTCTGACTTTATTCACAGCGCGAGCAGTCTCAGCGTTTACGGCAACTGTCCTTATCGTTTCTTCGCGCAAAGAGTCTTGAAGCTCGAGCCGCGCGGTGAGGCTGCGCTCGACTTGCAGGCTATCGACGCCGGCAAACTGCTGCACGACATCCTGCGCCGCTTCTTTGAACGCCATCGACGCGAAGCGTTGCACAGGCTGGACCGCAAGAAGTTGCAACGAGAACTCGCGATGATTGCTGACGACGTGTTTGACGAACACGAGCGCGTCGTGCCGCCGCTCAACCGGCAGATCTGGAAGATCGATCGCGAGATTCGCAAGATCCTTTTGGACCAGGTGCTTATTTATGAACTCGAGGTTCAGGAGGCAGCGGAAGGCCAGCAAGTGTTGCCGACGTATTTCGAAGTTGCCTTTGGCGGCATGAAATCCGCGGCGAAAGATCCTGATTCGAAGGAAGAGCCGCTCGAGCTGAGTCGCAAGACGTTTGTCGGCGAGGAGACGATCAAGATTAGCGGCCAGATCGATCGCGTTGACGTTGCTGGCGACGACACGCTCGTCGCTTACGATTACAAACTCTCGACCGGCTCGAGTCGTAGCGACATCGTTTCGGGACGGAGTCTGCAACTTCCGATCTATCTCGAAGCGCTCGAAAAGCTGATCCTGCCCGATCATCCGATCGCCGGCGGCGGCTATTACGTGATTCGCGGCGCGCAGGACCGGCGTAACAAAGGTCTCTATCGCGCGACCCAGTTAGACTACCTGCGGCTGCGCGCGAAGAATTCGGTGTTCACCGATGACGACTGGCAGCGCATTCGCAGCGAGGTCGTGAAAAGGATCTGGGAATTTCTCGACGGCATGCGCGCCGGCAGGTTTGATGTCGATCCATCGGAACGTCTGAAGACCTGTCGCTTCTGCGACTACGGCGCCGTATGCCGCTACGACCGCGACCGAATCGATCGCAAGAAAAAATCCGTGTAATCCGTGGCTAAAGAACTATTAACAGAGCAAGCAGCAGCCGCATACCAGATCGATAAACACGTCTCGGTAACGGCCGGGCCGGGGTCTGGTAAGACGACCGTGCTCGTCGAACGCTACATCCACATCCTTCGCGAACATAGCCTCTCCATCGACCAGATCGTCGCGATCACTTTCACCAACCGCGCCGCCAACGAAATGCACGAGCGTTTGCGTAGCGAGCTGAATCAGATGCTGCGCATCGCGAACGAAGAGGAGCGCCGTCGCTGGCTGAACTACAAACGCACGCTCGACGGCGCAGTGATCACGACGATTCACGGGTTTTGCGCGCGCATGTTGCGCGAGTTCCCTATCGAGGCGCGAGTCGATCCGCAGTTTCTCCTGCTCGACGAACATCGCGCGGCGATGATGCTCGAGTTGATTGTCGAGGAAGTTCTTTCAGAGTTCATCAGCAACGGTCACGTCGAGATCTCGCGGCTGACACTGGGTGTCGGTCGCAGCCGTTTGGCCGCCGCGTTGGCCCAACTCTATCGCGAAGCACGCGGCCAGGGTCTTTCACTGGAGGATCTCAAAGGCGCGACCGCGCGTGTTCACGCAACCGAAGAAGATCACGCTCGCGCGCTCGAAGAGCTCGACCGCATCATGACCGAGTTTCTCGGTGTGCGTCGCACGACGAAAGCCGCCATGACGAATCAGGCCGAAGTCCTCGCGGCGTGGACCGAAGCGCAAAGATTGCTGAAACAAATTCCGGGTCATGAAAATCTCGCGGATTACTGTCGCTTCGTCGAAAACTTTCGCGCGCATCGTCCGCAGGCGCGCGCGCCTGTCGCCGATCACGTCAAAGCGCTCGACTCGCTCATCTGGGGCAAGGAACTGCAAGGTCGCGTGCCGCAGGTTTGCCTGGATCTGTTCGCGCGGCAGTATGCTCTCGAGATGGTCAACCTGCTCCTGCGCGTGGACCAGCGACTCAACGAAGAGAAGCAAAAGATCGCCGCGCTCGATTTCGACGACCTCGAGTTGCGCACCCTTTCGCTGCTCGAGCGTCCGGAAGTGATTGCGCGAACTTCGGAGCGCTATCGCTTTTTCCTCGTCGACGAATTTCAGGACACGAACGCGGTGCAGCGCATATTGCTCGAACGACTCGCGCTAGCTAAAGGTCGTCGGCCGGCGAACGTCTTTATCGTCGGCGATCGCAAACAGTCGATCTACGGTTTTCGTGGCGCTGACGTCGACGTGTTTCGCGAGATGACGGCGACTCTGCTCGCAGCCGGCGGCCAGGAGATACCTTTGCGGTTGAACTTTCGCAGCCAGCCGCCGCTGATCGCTTTCTTCAATCATCTCTTCGCGCGTCTGTTTCAAGTGCCGCTCGACGTGCCGGCGAGTGAGTACAAAAACCTGGACCAGCTCGGATACGTCAAGCACGAGAAGAGCGAACCGAAACGCGAGTTGCGCGATGAAGGTCAGCTCGTCGAATTGCTCGTAACTACCAAGCCGTCGCTCGAAGACGACCCGCGTGCCGAACAGGATTCGCGCGTGCTCGATGCGCAGCAACTGGCGCGTCGCATTCTCGCGCTTACGCAGGGACCAAACGCCGTCAAGTATGGCGACATTGCTTTGCTTTTTCGCGCGATGACGCAGGTGTCGATTTACGAATCGGTTTTCCGGCGCGCAAAT
Source organism: Acidobacteriota bacterium (assembly GCA_046730735.1). GTDB lineage: Bacteria > Acidobacteriota > Blastocatellia > Pyrinomonadales > Pyrinomonadaceae > PSRF01. Next base: position 4,935 of record JBKPJP010000066.1, read on the forward strand.
ATTCCTTATCAAACTGTCCTCGGCCGCGGCTTTTACGAGCGCGAAGAGATTACCGACCTCATTCAAC
>JBKPJP010000067.1:0-18253 GCA_046730735.1 Acidobacteriota bacterium
CTCTACCTCCGGACAAACAGGCAAATACCTGATCATCAAGCGTCTGCTACCGTTGTTTGAGCAGTACGCCACTGACCTCGCGCCTGGTCTGCGGACGCAGATGACTGCGCTCGCTTCTTACGTTCCCAGCACGTTCCAACAAGGCGAGAATCGCGCGGTCACAGTCGGGATTCAGCCGGAATCGTCTGAAGGCGATCCGTACCAACGCATGCAGGAACGTCTCGATCGCGCTCATAAGTCGGAAGAGCGCGACGCGATCTACGCTGACTACGCTGTTGCACTCATGGAGACCGGCGATCCGCGTGCAAAAGATCTGGTTGATAAAATTGAGAACTCGGAACTGCGCAAGAGCGTGAAAGCCTACACGGATTTTCAACTGGTCCAACTCGCGATTCGAAAGAAAGACGCCGACGAAGTCGCGAAGCTGGTGAAGACGGGAGAACTGACGAGCGTTCAAAAAGTTTGGGCACTGACGAGTGCGGCGAAGTTCGTCGTCGCTGCCGAGCGTTCACGCGCGACAGACATGCTCGAAGACGCCCTCGCGGAGAGCCGTCGCATTAGTGGCAGCGATGCGGATCGTGCACGTGCGCTCACGGCCGTTGCGGTCGGCTTTGCCGAGATCGATCGCGTGCGCGCGTGGGAGATCGTTAGTGAGGTGGTGAAGGCGGCGAACGGCGCCGAGGCTTACACGGGTGAAGACAGCCGCATCTCTTCGCGGTTGCAAACGCAGTTCATGGTTGTGGTGAATAACAGTAACGCTGAAGATTTTGACTTGCTCGCGGTTTTCAGGCATCTTGCACGCGCTGACCTGCTGAGAGCGGTTCAACTCGCGAAAACATTCACCGGCGAAACGCCACGAGCAGTCGCAACACTCGCGATTGCCCGTTCCGTACTCGAGAAACGCAAAGAAGCGGCAACAAATTAAACCCGCACCTGGAGAAAAAATTATGAGAGAAGGCGGCCTCATTTTGTGTTTAGTTTTTTCCGCGCTCCTCGCCCACGCGCAACCGGCGAAGAATGCCGGAGCTGAGACTGAACTCAAAGAACGTCGCGCGCGTGCACGCTCGTTGCTCATCTCGCTCTCAACCGACGCCCGCACCTTTCACGATCAAACGCTACGCGCGCGGTCCCTCGCGCGCATCGCGGACGCGCTTTGGAAAGTCGACGCTGAACAAGGGCGGCTGATGTTTCGCAAAGCCTGGGAAGCGGCCGAAGTTGCCGACCAGGAAAGCGACAAGAAACTTCAGGAAGAGATTCGCCAGCAGCAAGCTCGCACTGGCAGCGGCGGCTATGCGACGAATATCCCACCCAACATACGCCGCGAAGTATTACGATTAGCCGCCCGACACGATCGCGCTCTCAGTGAAGAGTTTCTCGAAAAGCTGAAGGTGCAAAAGCTTGAAGCAGCAACTTCGGCCACTACCAAATCGAGTCCAAACCGTCTTAATGAAGCGGCCTTGAGCCAGCGTCTCGATGTGGCGCGAGAGTTAATGCAAGCCGGCGACGTTGACCGCGCTCTTCAGTTCGCAGAACCGGCACTCGCTCAGGTCACGATGGAGTCGATGAATTTTCTTTCTTATGTGCGCGAAAAAAATCCCGCGGCCGCGGATGCACGCTACACCGCCTTGCTAGCCAGTTCAGCCAACAACCCGCAAGCAGACGCCAACACAGTTTCACTGCTTTCGTCTTACATTTTCACACCGCACCTGATGATGACTTTCAGCGGCAGTGGCACCTCGAGTTCGCAGAGTGCTTCGAAGATCGTACCCGCCGACGTCACGCCTGAACTTCGAAACGCATTCTTCCAGTCGGCGGCAGCAATTCTGCTGCGACCTTTGCCCGCTCCCGGACAGCCGGACCAGACCACGTCCGGTCTCGACGGAAAATATCTCGTCATCAAACGACTACTCCCCTTCTTCGAACAATCGGCGCCTCCCGCGATGGTCGAAACGCTGCGCGGTCACATGAGTGCGCTGCAAACGATAGTCTCTGATAACGCGCGTCGCTATGACGAAGACCAGCTAAACCGCGGGTTAAAACCCGAACGCGCGTCGACAGATCGAGATCGCGAGCAGTCGTTGCTCGACAAGATCGATCGCGCCAAGACTTCCGCCGAACGTGATTCACTGTACCTGCAACTGGCCTTCACTGCGTCCGGCAAAGGCGATATGCGCGCGCGCGATTTCGTTAGCAAGGTAGAAGATCCGGAAGTGCGCAAACAAGCGCAGCTCTACATGGATCCTTCGCTCGCGATGTACTTCGTCGGCAAGAAGCAGACCGAGCCGGCATTGGAGTTGGTCCACAAGGGAGAACTGAACCAGCTTGTCAAGGCGTGGGTGTTGACTGAATGCGCCAAGATCCTCTTTAAGACGGACAGAGACAAAGCACTCGAACTAGTGGACCAGGCAGCCATCGAGGCGCGGCGCATAGACGTTTCGGATCCGTCGCTGCCGCGCGCGCTGGTTGCAGTTGCGTATGCGCTCAATGCGATCGATCGGGATAAGGTTTGGGATGCGACGTTCGATGCCGTGAAGGCGGCCAACTCTGCGGAAGGGTTTACCGGAGAAGACGGCGAGGTTGTGGCGACGTTTCAGAGTAAAGGCCACTCTTCAGTTCACACGAGCGACGTGCCTGAGTTTGACCTTGACGGACTGTTCCGAGATCTCGCGACGCAGGACTACGATCGCGCGGTTGAACTGGCGAGAGGTTTTCAAGGCGAAGGGCCAAGAGCCGTAGCGACGATCGCGATCGCGCGCGCGATTCTCGAGCCGAAGCCACAAAAAAGCGCACAAAACACAAATTGATTCGTGCGCTATTTGTGGCTACGAATAGATGTTCATCGGCCGTGTCAGCAGCGCGAGGGGATCGTCAACGTTCAACGCCTCACGAACATAGAACGGCTCGCCTGCCGCCACGCCAATCAACGATCCGAAGTACCGCATCCGGTACTCAATCTCCGGCAAAAACCCGCGGTCGCTGATTCGCGTCGCCGGCTCTTTTGACTGCTCGTTGTAAAACTGCGACGCGTAAGCCTTGATCGCGCTCATCTTTTCATCGACAAAGTCAGATACGTCAACGACGAATGAAGGCACAATGCGACGCGAGAACAGCGAGTGCATGATCGCAGGCATCGGCACCGGTCGCATTCCCGCCTCTTCGTCATAGCGAGCCATAGTCGCCAGTCGCGCAGCTTGTCGCACGATGATCGACGTGTTTGCATGGTCCGGATGCGGATCTTCTTCGTGCGTCGTCAACAAAACTTTTGGCTTGTGTGTTCGCAGCACTCGCACAAACGCAGTGCGCGCGACTTCGGTGGGCCAAACGTGACCGTCGGGTTGCTCGAGATTCAGGCGCACGTCGAGTTTCATGATGCGCGCGGCGTCGAGTGCTTCCTGCGCGCGAAGCTCCGGAGTGCCGCGCGTGCCCATCTCGCCGCGAGTCATGTCGCAAACGCCCGTGCGATAGCCGAGTTTTTTCAGTTTTAAAAGAGTTCCCGCGACAGACAACTCCGCGTCATCGGGATGGGAGAAAACGGCGAGCACATCGAGCTGTGTCTCTGCGGGACTCATAGCCGAAGTTTAGCTTAAAATGCGCACATGAAACTAATCATCGTCTTGATGTGTCTATTGCTCCCGCGGTCGGACGTGCCTTTGCTGGAATCAGGTAAGGCCGCCAACTTGCGGCAGCAAACATCCTCGCCCGCTGAGATAAAAATAATTTCCTATAACATCCGCTGGCGCAGTGGTGACGACCTGAAGACTCTGATCAAGCTGTTTCAGACCGATCCGGAAATCGGCAACGCACACATCCTCGCGCTTCAGGAAGTAGACCGGCACAAAAAACGTACTGGCAACAACAACACTGCCAAAATGATCGCAGATGAACTCGGCATGCACTACGTTTGGGCCGCGCCACCGGCGCCGAAACCGACTGACGAAGAAGAAACCGGCGTCGCGATCCTGAGTGTCTACCCGTTGTCAGACGTGGAGCGCATAGTACTGCCGCACAAAGGTCCGAATGGCCGGCGACGCGTCGCGCTCGGCGCAACTGTCGAGATCGACAACAAGCGCTGGCGTGTTTACTCCGCACATTCGGAGACACGGATTGCAGTCAGCAAAAAGTTGGAGCAGTTCAAAGCGCTGCTCGACGATCTCGCGCACTATCCCGCGAACATGCCGGCGATCATCATGGGCGATCTGAACACGTGGGAACCGAATGCGGATGGAAAGACGAACAAGTTTTTCCTGGACGCGGGATTGAAAACTCCGTTCGGAGGTGAGGCGACGTTCAAGAGACGTGTTCTGTTTGTGCCGCTTGAATTGAAGCTCGACTGGGTTTGGCTACGCGGACTTGAAGCCGCGAGTTTTGGAATCGATCGAAAGATTGAAGTTTCGGATCATTTCCCGTTATGGACCAACCTTAAGAATCCGAAATGAGCCACAATGACTTTTGTGCCTCTTTGTGGCTACAATCCCTTTAAATGACATGTCCTAATTGCCAGCGGGTCGTCGCCCGAACGCGAAGACGATGTCCAGCTTGTCGAACAAAACTGCCGTTCTGGTATTTGACTGCGGCTATTATTGTCGTCGCGGCTCTATTAGTCGCGTTCAAGGTCGTGGAAGCGATCCTTTGATCACCTCACACCCCATTCCCACATGCCGTAACCGGTCTTTTTGTCGAATGGCTTGCCGGCTTGTTTGAGCGTCAACGCGATCTGCCCGCGATGATGCGACTCGTGCGAGATCAGATAGCCAAGAAACGCCGCCGCGTGTGGTTTGAAGCCTTTGATCTTTCCGTCAGCTTCAAGACTGTTTGTTAACAACTTGCCAATCGCGGCGCCGGAATCAGTCAACGACTTCTTTAGCAGCTTCTTATCGTTTGCCTGCTCGTTGTCGACTTTGGCGAGCCCGGCGAGCAGATCGGGCGCCGCCGACTTCAACCACATCAACCGCACGTTATGAATGTGTGCAAACTGTTCCCCGACACTGCGGCCCTTCGAGGCTGAATGGCTTTCGAGTGATGAAGAGTCGACGGCGTCGAGCAGGTAAAGATTGATGCGATCGTGAATCTGCCATGTTTCGATAAGTGGGTTCATAACGAGGTCCTCTGGGAATATTTCACGCAAAGGCGCAAAGTTTACGCAAAGGCGCAAACGTAAAACAAGATGTCTTCTTTGCGTCTTTGCGTAAACTTTGCGCCTTTGCGTGAAACCGCCTCAACGCACTCGCACCACGATACTGTTCACTCTCAGCGCATTACCCGTTGCTCGCTGTAAATCCGCAATCGCCTTGTTCAGATCTGTTTGCGCCTTCAACTCCAGCCCGCGAGACTCTGTCAATGACGTCTGCCGCTCCAGCACGAGAAACGTCGTCGACTGTCCCGCATCCAACTTCCGCTGTTCACTCGCAAACTGCTGTTCGTTGGCCTCACGCGTCGCCACCGCCGCGCGCAAGCGAGCTTCGGAACTGCGCACAGCTTGTAACGCATTGCGAACATCAACCTGAATTGTTTGCTCCAGTTGCTCGCGCTGCGTCCCAAGTCTTTCACCTTCAACCAGCGAGCGTCCCAACTGCGCTTCCGCCGTTCGATTCCGCAAAGGCAAACTGATCTGCACGCCGACCTGGGCGGTGCCATAACGATTCGCGAGTAAGTTTTGCAGCGACTGGCCGTAACCGCCGAGCAGGTCCGGTGAAAAAGTCTGCGGCGGGATGACCGGCAACGGCTCCAATCCAGCAAGTGCCGACAGTTCATCGATACGCTGGCGCACTTGCAGATTCGACTGCGTAAACGGATTCACAACGTTGCTGCTGAGCGCGCCCGCCAGGCCAGTGATACCGTAAGTGCCAACGAGATCGATCGCGGGCTTGGTCTGATCTTTGAAGTAGCGCTGATCGATCTTATTGATCTCCTGCAACACATTCGACTGTTGCAACTCAGGCCTGTTCTCCATCGCGGTTTTAAGCGCGTCGGGCAATGTGACGTTAGGGACCGTCAGCTCAACCGGATCCGTCGGCACGATCGACGCGTTCCAGATCTCCGCCTTTTGATTCTGCGCGATCAGGTTCTTCAGATTGTTCTCAGCTCGCGATACTTCTTCGAGCGCGCTGAAAACCCGCTGCTCGTAAGTCGAGATCTGCGCTTCCGCCGCAACGACATCGATGGGCGCCAGTTGTCCCTCGGTCACCAGACGTTTGTTGTGCTCGAGCTGCGTGCGAGCCACACTCACCGCATCGCGTTGCACTTGCAAACTGCGCAAGGCAAACACCAGATCCCAGTAAGCGCGTTGCACACTTGTGATGGTGTCGATGGCGCGCTGGCGAAATTGCGCGTCAGTCAACGAAAGATTCTTACGCGCGATCTCGATCTGGCGGCGATTGTTGTCGATCTTTAGTCCGCGCCAGAGTGGTTGCCTGTAGTTGAACGTCAACGCCGTTGGATACTGCGGACTCAATGCGGTGAACTGATTATTAGTGGTAAGCCTGACTGACGAGAAGTCGATACGGTAGTTGCCACCGAGAACCGGCGATTGTCCTTCGAGACGCGCAGTGGCAGTGTAATCGGTTTGAATCGTTGAGCCGTTCTGGCCGCCGCTGAGGAAATTCGAGATTGGGTTCTCGACACGCTCGTAGAACGCCGATGTTGTAAACCGCGGATCGTAAGCGCCCTGCGCGCCGCGCAGATCAAACTCCGCGATGCGCACGTTTTCGCGAGCGACCTCGATGTCCTTGTTGTTCTCGAGCGCCATCGCCAACGCGTCGCGCAGCGAGAGTGGTTGCTGGCGATTCATGTCAACGCCGACGCGGCTCAGTTCCGGCAGAGGTTTCTGCGGCGCGCGAAAATCGGGCGCGACGGGCGGCACCGGAAGTTGCTCAACTTGCGCGATGGCGATTGAGTGGGCGCCGAGGGCGAAAACGATAAGTGCGACAATCTTCTTTAGCATTGCTCTTCCTATTACTGCTTCGAAATCAAACCAGCGGCAGCGCTCGCGGCCCTGCGCCGCACGCGTCCAAATAACCTCTCCGTTCCGATTCTAATCCGGCCCCAAACACGATTCCGCGCGAGGTCGTCGAAGAGTGAATAAAACACCGGCACCGCCAGCAACGTCAGCAGCAAACAGAGTGTTTGCCCACCAACGACCAGCACGCCGATCGACCTGTTCGTACCCGAACCTGGACCAGTCGAGATCGTCAACGGCAACATGCCCGCGACGAGCGCGATCGTCGTCATCAAAATCGGACGCAGACGATCGCGGTTCGCGCGAACGATTGCTTCGAGTCGTTCCATGCCGCGCGCACGCAGTTGATTCGTGTGATCGATCTGCAGGATCGCGTTCTTCTTGACCACACCAAACAACAGCAGCAGACCGAGGCCCGAAAAGATATTCACCGTCTGGCCCGTCATCAGGAGCGAAAGAATGCCGAACGGAATTGCGAGTGGCAGCGTCAGCAAAATCGTGATCGGGTGAATGAACGACTCAAACTGCGCCGCCAGCACCATGTACATGAAGACGAACGAAAGGATAAACGCGAGCGCGAAGTAGTAACCGGCGCGCCCGAGCTCCTTCGAACGTCCGGCCAGACCGGTCGAATAACCCGGAGCGATGTTGACCTCTTTAGCAAACTGATCCATCTGCTGGATCACAGCCGCCTGCGAACCACCCGGCCGCACGTTACCGAGAATCGTCACCTGCCGTTGCCGGTTCAAACGATCGATTGCGGCCGGGCCGGTCCCCTCTTCGACTTTCACGAGATTGTCGAGACTGACCCAACCCACCTTCGCCGACGACACGATCATGCGCTGCAAGCCTTCAACACTCGTGCGAAAGGATCCGACCGCACGCACACGCACGTCGTACTGGTCTGTTCCCGCGTTGAAAGTCGAAACCTTTTGACCGGCGACGAGTGAATTGAGTGCCTGGGCGATGTCGCCGACTCGCACGCCGAGATCCGCCGCGCGCGCTCTGTCGATGACCACGCGCAATTCCGGCTTGCCGCTGATCAAAGTCGAGTCAGCATCGACTACGTCCGGAATCGTCTTCATCTTCGCAAGCAGCTTGTCCGAGTACTCCTGCAACTTGTCCAGTTCCGGACCACCGATAACGTACTGAATATCGGCATTGCGAAAACCGCCGCCCGAGATCGCCGCTACCTGCTGCACGCTCGTGCGCAACTGTCCCGGATAAAGCTTTTGATACTTTGCCAGCACTTCGTTACGCGCGCGTACCATCAAATCCTGTTGCGCGATTTTCCGTTCCTCGATCGGCGTCAACTTCACATAGACCGAAGCGACGTTGACCTGCTCCTGCTGTCCGCCGCCGATAGTCGTGAGCGTGTCAGTCACGCCGGGCAGACTCCGCACGTCGGTGGCGATGCGTTCGGCCAATGTCGAGGTTGCGGCGAGGGTAAAACCTTCCGGCGCGCGCACGTTGAGCTCAAACTGTGCCTGGTCGTCGACCGGCAGGAAGTTCTTGCCGACAAACATGAAGAGCGGCACGATACTGACAATCACGAGCAGACACGCCAGCACGACCACCCAACGATGGGCCATGGACCACGTCAGTAACTTTGTATACGTGCGATCGATGGGGCGATAGAAGCGCGACTCTTTCGAACCGTGATCCGCGGGTTCTGTGTGACGTTCGAGCGCGCGTTCCTTCTCATCGTCGCTGCGTCTGATCAATCGCGCGGCGAGCATCGGCGTTAACGTGAACGACACCAGCAGCGACACAGCGATCGCGAACGACGACGTCAATCCAAAGGACGACATGAAGCGTCCGACGATGCCGCCCATGAAACCGACCGGCAGGAACACAGCCAGCAACGACAGCGTTGTGGCCATAACTGCCAGACCGATCTCTTTCGTGCCGTCAATGGCCGCCTGAAACGGCGGCACGCCTTTCTCTTCAACAAAACGAAAGATGTTTTCGAGTACGACGATCGCGTCGTCGATCACGATACCGACCATCAACGTAAGCGCGAGCATCGTGATTTGATTGAGCGTGAAACCCATCGCCGCCATGAGTCCGAACGTCGCTATGAGCGAGGTCGGAATCGCGAGTCCGGCGATCACCGTCGAGCGGAAGCTCCACAAAAAGACGAACACCACGATGGCGGCGAGAATGCTGCCCTCGATCAAGTGCGTTTGAATCGCTTCAATCGAGGCTTTGATAAAGATCGACTGGTCACCGACCACTTCGGTTTTGAAACCAGGCGGCAACGTTTTGCTGATCTCCTGCAAGCGCTGCTTCACGGCATCTGCAACTGCGACCGTGTTCTGGCCCGACTGTTTCGAGACGATCAGTGTGACAGCCGGCTGGCCGTTCAGACGCGCTTCGGTGCGCGGCTCTTCGGCTCCATCCTCCGCGTATCCGACGTCGCTGAGTTTGACTGCGTAGGTGCCGCGATTCGCGACCACGAGGTTATTGAACTCCGCCGGTTCGATGATGCGGCCCATCGTGCGCACAGTCAGTTCGCGCGCGCCTTCGTCAACACGACCGCCCGGCACTTCGAGGTTTTGTGCGCGCACTGCATCAGCTACTTGCGCGACCGTGACGTTGAACGCCCGCATCTTGTCGGGGTCAACCCAGATCTCGATCTCGCGACGACGACCGCCGACGATCTGCACGTTACCGACGCCGTTAATGGATTCGATCTGCTGCTTGATCTTGTTGTCGGCGACGTCCGTGACTTCGCGCAGCGAACGTGAAGCCGAGACAGCGATGCGCACGACCGGTGCGGCGTCGGTGTCGAGCTTCTGTACGATCGGCTGTTCCGCCGTGACCGGAAGGTCGTTAACGATCAGATCGATCTTGTTTCTGACTTCCTGGGCCGCGATGTCGGGATTCTTCTCGAGCAGGAAGGTGATGAAGACCTGGGAAACACCCTCGACTGACGTCGAGCGAAGCTCGTCGATGCCGGAAATAGTATTGACCGCGCCTTCGACGAGGTCAGTGATTTCAGTCTCAATCTCCTGCGGCGAAGCACCGGGGTTCACGACAGTTACGGTGATCGTCGGCAAGTCGATCTTCGGAAATAGATCGACGCCCAGCGACTTGTAGGAGAACAACCCGACCACCGTCAGGCTGAGTATCAACATCGTCGCAAACACCGGGCGGCGAACACATATTTCAGCAAGCTTTTGCATAGTAATTATTAGCCGCGGATTACGCGGATCAAATCGCGGATTTCCTACTGTTTCACAGCGATGCCATCGGTTAACTGTTGCTGATTACTCGTCGCGACCTGTTCATCCGCAGCCACGCCTTGCCTGATTTCAATCAGGTCGCCTTCGGTCTGTCCGGTCTGCACGAGACGCTGCTCGGCGTGCCCGTTCTTGATCACAAACACGCGGCTGACACCGGCTTCACTAATAACCGCACGAGCCGGAACCAGTACCGCGGGCTCCGCGCGTTCCTGAAGGATTCGCACTGTCGCAAACTGTCCCGGCTTCAAAGCGCCACTGCTGTTGTCGATCTCAGCTTCGACCGTCAACGTGCGCGACTGTGCCGACACGTTCGGAGCGATGCGCGCCACACGTCCCGAAAAATTTCGATCGGGCCACGCGCTCGTCGTCGCCGATACTGACTGCCCGACACGAACTTCCGGAATCGCCTGTTCAGGAATATCGATACGAACGCGCAACGGGTTCGTGCGCACAATGGTTGCGACCTTTTGCTGCGGCGAAACATACTCGCCGAGGTCCGCAGTTCGCTCTGAAACGAAGCCATCCATCGGCGCAGAGATAACCGCGTACGACAAGTTCTGTTTCGCCAGGCTTAGCGCTGCTTCAGCATTCGCGACGTTTGTGCGCGCCACGTCCACTCCCGCGTAGTTCTGACGCGCCTGGGCCAACGCAACGTCGTACTGTTCTTTCAACTGATCGCGTCGCGCACGTTGTTCATCGTAGAACTGGCGCGACACGTCGCCTGACTCGATCAGTTTCTCCGCGCGACGCAAATTCTTCTCGGCGAGATCCAGTGCGACTCTCGCCGCCGCGACTTCAGCCACGCGATTCGGATCGAACGCCTGTCCGGGTCGCAAACCAATCTTCTCTTCGGCTTGCCTGACATTGGCCTTGGCCTGTTGTACCTGCGCCGCTGCCTGCTCGACGCGGAGTTTCAACTCAGCATCATCGAGACGCACGAGCATCTGCCCGCGACGAACCGGACTGCCGATATCGACCCCAACCGCGACGACCTTGCCTGACGTTTGCGGCGCCACATCAGTCTGTTGATCGCCGGCCAGACTTCCGGTTGCTTCAAAGAAGCGCGGCAGGTCGCGCTTGATCGCTGTGGCCGTCGTCACATCGACAGCGGGCGGCGGCGTATTCGCCGTCTCTTCTTTTCTAATGTTTGCTTTCGAACCGCCACACGCCGCGATGAACGCGCCAACTGCGACAAGCAACAGCAGCAAAAGCGCAAACTTTACATTCCCCTTAGATCGCATATGTCTTTAACTTGTCCTCGCTGTGATCCCATGCAACAGGATTTCCGTGAAATGCTTTGCCGCCGCTTCGTTCGAGATGTTGAGCAAGCGACGCTCGGGATCCCAAAGATTGTTATTGAGCGAGTGGTGCAAAACCATACCCAGTAGACAACGCACCACGACTTTCGGATCGACTTCCATAAAAGCTCCATCGCGTTGCCTGTCGCGAATATAGCTGCCCAAAAACTCATAAACGGGACGCACAAACTCGTTGAAAAACATTTGTGCGAGCTGATGCTTCTCGAGTGCGGAGTGGAGCAGCAGCCGTTGAAACTCCGGATCCTTCTCGTAATGATTCAGGGCTTCGAGCGCGAGCGATTCAAAGACGGCGCGGTCGTCTTTGTTCCTGATCGCGTCGGCAGCCAATTCTTTGGGGTCAAACTTCTCTCCCGAGCAAACTTTGTAATCGAGAATGGCTGCGTAGAGTTCTTCCTTGGTGGCGAAGTGTCGAAAGACCATGGCCTCCGAGACACCCGCCGCGTGGGCGATTTCTTTTGTGGTAGTCCCGCGGAAACCTCTGTTAGAGAACAGGCTCACGGCCACCGCGAGGATTTGAGACCGGCGCTCTTCACCGGCCATTCGGGCGCTGCTCGTCCCGTCAATCGTTAATTGCTTACTCAATTTTCCTCTATTCCCCTCTGCCGGCTGACAAAGTAAGTACTTACTTACCATCGTGCTCCATCGATGTCAAGCCCTCCTCTGCGGCCTCTGCGTACCTCTGCGTCCTCTGCGTAAAAGATTAGTTTTAACGCAGAGCAACGCAGAGGTACGCAGAGATCGCAGAGAAGTCTTCGCGATTGTACGGATCCCGATCTTTGATCAGGGGTTACGTACCCTTTCGCAACAAGACGCGAACAGAACGCAGTCAATTTAATTGATATTGGTCGGCACAAATGTTGCTCAATTCCTGCTGAGCCCAAGTCTTATTCCGAATCTAAAAGGAGATATTCCGAAATGCCAGAGAATGGAAGCATCAACGAAACAACAGGATCGATGGGAACCAGCACCGGCACTACCCCGGGCGGCGGCGGCGCAGGAACAGGCACCGGTACCGGGGCAGCACTTTCGCAAAAAGCCAACGACTACGGTCAAAAAATTTCTGAAGTCGCAACTCAAGCCAAGGACTACGTGACCGACAAAGTTTCCGTAGTTGGCGACAAGTTCAAAGAATTGCAGAACGCGGATCTAGGTGAGCTCGCGGAGAATGCAAAAGAATATGCGCGACAAAAACCAGGCCAGGCGCTCCTGATCTCAGCAGCAGCAGGCCTGTTACTCGGGCTAATCATTCGTGGCCGGCGATAAGTCGGCGCGAAGTAATGAACAGGGGGTGACACGATGGCAGCACCGAGAACCAGTCTGACAAAAAATGGTCAGACGACAGACGATGAGCTTGCCACACGCACTGACGCTGAGAGTTTACCAACTCTCTTCAGTCGTCTCGGCGACGATGTGATGCAGCTCTTTAATTCTCAGCTTGCTTTATTCAAAGTGGAGATCAAGGAGGAGGCAAGTGCCTACGCTCGCGGCATCACCATGATCGCGATTGGCGCAGTGATAGCGGTGGTAGGATTTGCACTGCTGAACGTGGCGATAGCTTTTGCGGTGTCGACTCTGTTCGCCCAGGCAAATTTCAGCCAACCTGCCAGCTACGCTTTAGGCTTTGTGGTAACAGGCGCCTTCTACGTTTTGGTCGGCGCGATACTCGTGATGCTGATGAAGAACCGGCTCGGTAAACAGGAGCTGGTACCCCAGAGAACAGTGCAAGAACTGAGAAAGGATAAGCAATGGCTGAAGAACGAACTTTAGGAATGGCTCGCGCTCAAGACTACACTTCTGAAGAGCCTTCCAAAGAGGAACTTCAGCGTCGCTTGGGCGAAGCACGCGATTCAATTACAAATACAGTGACGGAGATTAAGGAAACCGTGGCAAATCAAGTTCAGGCAGTTAAAGACACGCTTGATTGGCGAGAGCAGTTTAAGAGACGGCCCGTCGTCTGGAGCGCTGCGGCGCTGGGAGTCGGTTTCTGTACCGGCTATTGCATCGCCTCGTTCGCTAAAGGCGACGACAGTAACTATGAGTCGGCGATCAATCGTTACGGTCAGGAGTCGGATTACTATACGTCGCAGTCGTTGGCCGGTACTGGAGTGGCGATGGCTACTCCCGGTGGTCCAAGGCCAAAGTCACAATACGGCAACGGATCGCACGATACCGGACCGAGCTTTTTCCAGAAAGTGGCCAACACGCAGGCTTTCGAGCGAGTCAAGGACGAAGCGGGAAACATTGGCGACGCGTTTGTGCAGGAGCTTTCAAAGACGGCAAAGACCGTTGTGCTGCCGGCACTGATCACATCGCTAAGAAACTTCATTGGGGATTATCTTCCCAATGTGAACAAACAAACGGCGCAGGGAACTCCGAACCAGCGAGATCAATCGCCGTCTTATCAACCATCATTAGAACGCAACCCGAGTTAATTAGCCGCGGATGAACGCAGACAAACGCAGATCTGCGTTCATCCGTTAAATTCGCGGCTTTTCTTTGCGTGCCGGCGGCTGTGCGGGATAGACTCTCCGCACTATGCCTAACCTCCATAAACTCCTAAAGCCTGGAATTCTCGTCCTCCTCTTTCTGGCGCCGTTCGCAACCACAACAGCACAGGACAATGACGAACGTCATCGCGCCTTTCAGCTCTATAAAGATGCGAAGTATCCAGAGGCCCTGGCGCTCTTTGAAAAACTCGCTGTCGCCAATCCCCAGGATGTCGCCGTAATCGAGAATCTGGGACTACTGGTCTACAACCAAAGTGCTTACCTTCCGACGCCTGAGGAACGTAAGAGAGCTCGCAAACGAGCCCGAGAGATTCTCATACAAGCAGTGAAGCTCGGTTCGCCGAATCCCCTGAGCGCGCTGATCAATGGTATTCCTGAAGACGGTGGCAACGATGGGAGCTTTTCGGCGCGAAAAGAAGTTGACGACGCAATGCGCGAGGGAGAAGCCGCCTTTGCGAAGGGAGAGTTTCCGAAAGCAATCGAGTTGTACCAGCGCGCCCTGCTGCTCGAGCCGAAGCTTTACGAAGCAGCGCTTTTCATTGGCGATGTCTATTTCAAGAGCGCCGAACAAGTAAAGGCAGGTGAATGGTTCGCACGCGCGGTTCAGATCAATCCCGATCGCGAAACTGCTTACCGGTATTGGGGCGATTCGCTCATAAAACAGGGCAAGGTCACTGAAGCCGGCGACAAGTTTCTCGAAGCCTACATTGCCGAGCCCTACAACCGTCTCGCCCGCTCAGGGTTTGCTCAGTGGGGCGAACGCGTAAATATCAATCTCGCTCATCCGCGCGTGGAGTTTCCAGCCAGCGTCAACAAGAAAGGCGAAAACCAGACGACCATCACTTTAGATCCGAAGATGCTGGACAAGGGCGATAAGGATGGTTCATCAAGCGCTTGGATGATCTACAGTTTCACTCGAGCGAGTTGGGCCACATCAGAGTTCGCGAAACAATTTCCGAACGAGAAAGCCTATCGTCACAGCCTGAAAGAAGAGGCATCGGCTATTCGTGCGGCGCTGAAGTCATTGGAAAAACAGAAGGGCGCCACTGCCGACAAATCACTTCAGATTCTGCAGAAGCTTGATAAGGATGGACTGCTGGAAGCATTCATCCTGCTCGCCACGCCTGATCAGGGCATTGCAGCCGACTTCGCAGACTATCGGAAGACGAACGTCGCTGAACTGCGCCGGTATGTGAAGCAGTATGTATTAACTGGTGGCGGGCAATAATCATCTGTGTAATCTGTGGATCAAAACATCCACAGATTACACAGACTTTGTTTTATCTCGTTCCCGGAGCGGGTTTGCGCGGCAACTTCTCATCCCGCATCGCAGTTTGATAGACAAACGCGGCCATGATCGTCGCCGCCTGTTTCAAATCGTCAACCTGAATACGATCGAACACATCCTGGTTTGAATGATGTGTGCGCGTGTCGTATTCGATCTCATCCTGAATAAACTGAAATCCCGGTAGCCCAATCGCATCAAACGACTGGTGATCCGTGCCGCCCGTGTTTGCGATCGTGAGCGTGCTTGCGCCCATGTCTCTGAACGGTTCGAGCCACTGCCGGAACAGTGAACGGATGCTTTCGTTCCCTTGCAGGTAAACGCCGCGGATCTTGCCGGTGCCGTTGTCGAGATTGAAATAGCCACTCAGCTTCTCATACTCAGGTTTCTTCACGACAGTTGGACCAGGTGAAGCAGTTCCATTTCCGTTTCCATTGCCGTTGCCGTTGCTCGCGCCCCTGGTGTTGGCTCTGCCGGTCGACGGGGCCGCGGAAGTACTAAGTGTGCCGAAGTGTTCCGCAACATAGGCACGCGAACCGAATAGTCCCTGTTCTTCACCACTCCACAACGCGATGCGAATGGTGCGACGTGGCTTGAGACCGAGCGTCTGAATGATTCGCACGGCCTCCATGGTGACCGCACACCCGGCGGCGTTGTCAGTGGCGCCGGTGCCGGAGTGCCACGAATCCATGTGACCACCGAGCATCACGATCTCGTCTTTGAGATCTGTTCCGGGGATCTCGGCGATCGTGTTGTAACCCATCAGATCCGCGTCCTGCCACGCGACTGACAAGTCAACCGTCATTTTCACCGGCTCGCCTGCCTGCAACATGCGTGCGATGCGATTGTAGTGTTCCACGGCGAGCACGAGTTGCGGAGTTATCTTCGGCGCGCTCTTGTCGTAGGGCGGGATACCACGCCCCAGCAAAGGCGTCGTCGCGTTTGGATCGCGCGGCGGCTGCGGCACGGATGCTGATTGAACGAAAATAGTGCCGCCATCACCACTACGACTCGGATCGACGAGCACTGCCGCGCCTTCCGTCTGGAAGAATCGGATCTTCGCATTAGTAAGTTCAAGCGCGGCTCGAAATTCCGGATTGTTGAAGAAGTTGCGATTGCCGCCTGGTCGCGGTTCGGGTGCATCGGCGAGTTCCCGCAAATCTTTTTCATTCAGGCGTGTGCCCAGTGCTTCGAAGTGCGCGGGGACCTCGCGCACCGGCGCGGTCAGGACGATCTTTCCATTCAGCTTGCCTTTGAACTTGTCGAGGTCGGCTTCGGTTTTCGCATCGACGTATACGACGTCAGCAGTAAGCGGAGCATCGAGACCGGGCGACCATGCTTTCGGATATGCGATCAGAGGAAAGGCGGTCGGCTCAGTCACCTGCGCGGAGAATCTTTTCAAAGTCCAGCCGCGGCCGAATGGTCCCCACGATTCGAGGTGTGCATTCTGAAGTCCCCACTTCGTCAACTGATCGCGCGTCCACTCGTTGGCGCGCTTCATGCCGGGTGAAGCAGTCAGACGTGGTCCAATGACGTCGCTCAGGTAACTCAGGGTCTGCATTACCTGCGAGCGATTCATGCCTTCGTCTTTGATTTTTTGGACGGGATCGTCTGGGGCTGGTGCTGTTGGCTGCTGCTGTTGTGCGAACAGTGTCAACGGCGAAACGAACAAGATCAGGAGCAGCACGAGTGCTGTAGAACGCCGAAGAATCATGATGGATCTCCTCGAAGAAGTAGGTTGATTGATAATAAGTGCGGAAGAAGGTTTCACGCAAAGGCGCAAAGGAAGACGCAAGCCGCCAAGTGAAGCATCCTCTTTGCGACTTGGCGTCTTCCCTTTGCGCCTTTGCGTGAAATGTATTTACCCGGCGGTTGAACGAGTAGGCCGTGTTGCGGGTGGCTTAACTATAGGCTCTGGAGTTTCGTTTGACTTGTACCCACAGTCTTCGTTCGCGCAATAACGGAACGTACCCTGCTTCTTCGTCGTCTTCTCCAACAGGAACGGCGCGTTGCACTGCGGACACGTCTCGAGCACGGGTTTGTCCCAGTAAACCACGTTGCAGTTCGGATACTCCGAACACCCATAGAATGCCTTGCCGCGCTTCGACTTCTTCACCACGATCTCGCCCTTACAACCCGGTCGCGGACACGAGACACCGACAGTCTCCTGCTTGATGTATTTGCACTTCGGATAGTTTGAACACGAGATAAACTCTCCAAACCGTCCGACACGCTTCACCAGTTGTGCGCCATCAACCGGACACTTCTCATCGAGCGGCACCGGCGCGGGCGCAGCGACTCCGGTCTTTCCAATCTTGCGGATGTTGCGACACTCTGGATAACCAGTGCAGCCCAGGAAGGGACCAAAGCGCCCGCGCTTCAACTGCATCGGCTTATTGCACAACTCGCAAACTTCCGGTTCCGCAGCCTCTTCGCTCGCGACCTGCGGCTCGGAGGAATTTCCCGCACCGTCAGAACCAGCGGGCGGCTCGGCATCACGCGTCGCTTCGCAGTTGAGACATTTCAAATATGGACCAAACCGTCCCCACTTCTGGACCATGCCGGGGGTGTTGCACTTCAGACAAACTTCTTCAGTCGGAACGTTCTTCTCTTTGATGTCCTTGATGTAATGCTGAAACTGTTTCAGGTCACCTTCAAACTTGTCGTAAAACTCACGCAACGCCTTGGTCCAACGGATCTTCCCTTCCTCGATCTCGTCGAGCTCCTCTTCCATACGCGCGGTGTAGCTCTCGTTGAAAAGGTCGTCGAAACCACCGTCAATCAACAGATCGTTTACCGTTTTGCCGAGCGCGGTCGGATGAAAGCGGCCCTGAATCTTTTCGACGTACTCGCGCTCCTGAATCGTCGACATGATCGCTGCGTAAGTCGAAGGCCCCCCGATGCCCTTTTCTTCAAGCGCCTTCACGAGCGTCGCTTCC
>JBKPJP010000068.1:0-3571 GCA_046730735.1 Acidobacteriota bacterium
CAACACGAGTGATTGCAGTGTCGCAAGCAGTCGCGCGCGAGCTGCGCGCGCAGCGGATCCTTAATGAGAAACAGATCGCGGTGATACCGAACGGCGTTGATGTGAATCGTTTCAAATGTGATTTTGATCGCGAAGAGTTCTTGCGCCGGATCGGATTGCCGTCTGATTGTTTGCTCGTGGGAAGTATTGGCGAGTTGCGAACGTTGAAGCGTCACGATGATTTTATTCGTGCGGCGGCGCTGGTCGCGCAAAAGTTTCCTGAGACGCACTTCGTTCTTGCCGGAATTGATCCAACGCCTTCGGGTGAAGTTCGCGCGTCACTCGAAAAGCTCGTTGTTGAATTGGGACTGAGGGATCGTTTTCACTTTTTGGGTTGGTTGGACCATGCGGAGAGACTGTTAGGCGCGCTCGATGTGTTTGTATCGGCGTCAGAGACTGAGTCGTTTGGATTAGCGATCGCGGAGGCCATGGCCGCGGGAACCGCGGTCGTAGCGACGGAGACTGAAGGCGCGAAAGAAGTGATCGAAGATCAGGAGACAGGAATACTTGTGCCCATCGGCGATGTGAACAGAATCGCGAACGCGATTATCACATTGCTTGCGAACCCAGGCGAGATCGGCGTTCGTGCGCGCGAAGCCGCAAACGAGAAATTCAGCTTGAAGCGGATGGTTGATGAAATTGAAAAAATCTATAACACGGATTACGCGGATTAAAGCCGATCGATCTTGGCCGCGAGAATGAAATCACTTTCCGTCAGCCCATTGATCTTGTGCGTCCAGATCGAGATCTCCGCCTGTCCCCAACCAAAACAGATATCCGGATGATGTCCCTGTTCCTCCGCGAGATCGCCCACGCGGTTTACAAACGTTTGCGCCTCGCGAAAGTTTGAAAAGCGATAACTCTTCTTCAAATGATGCTCGTTCACAACTTCCCAACCCTGCAACTCGGGAAGGAGTTTCGCGATCTCCGCGCCCGTCAACGGCGGCACACCACCGCGACACGGCACACATTCTTTTTGTGATAGTCCACTCATAAGTTCACCAATGCCTTTTTCAACATCGCGATTTGCCCCGCGTGATAGAGATCGTGCTGCACGCCACCGTGAAGCGTCACGTAAACAGTCGAGAAGGGTGTGCTCGAGTTAACTATGATTGGCTCGTTCAATCGTCCTTCATCAACCTGCGCGATGGCATCCAACAGTTCGCGATGAGTGTCGATCAAATACTTCTTTGTATTCTCCCAGGCCTCATCGCTCGTGTCGTAGATGGGCCGCCAGTCTTCCTCGTCACTCAGTTGCGCCGGATCGCCTTGCAGGCGTCGCAGGCAGGCGCGTTCCCACGCAGCGATGTGCAACGTCAACTCCCAGATCGAGTGCGCGCCCGGAATCGGATGTGCCGCTGCTTGCGGCGCAGTTATTCCCTCCAACAACGCGAGCACGGATGGTCCATGCCATGCTTCTCCATCAAACGCGCGACGAAACTGATCGCCAATGCGATCCACCTCCGTAATGGATCGTTGTTCCTGCGGTGTCATTTCGATTTAATTCCTCCGGTACGACGATTCTACATTTTCTTCTGATTGCGTGATAGGCTACCGCTCGACAGTGCAAATCTCAACGCTCAAGCAGGTATCGATCTTCTGCGACGGTTCGAGTCTCGGCAACGGACAGGACGCGAGTCGCGCTGCGGCTGTCGCCCTGCTCGGTTACAAGGGATACTGGCGCGCTGTCGGTGAGTACTTAGGCAGAGCAACGAATCAACAGGCTGAGATTGCGGCGGCGGCCGTTGGGCTCGAATCGTTGACTCAGCCGTGCCAGGTCAGTGTGTTCACCGATTCGCGCTACGTTGTCGAGACTATGAACGGTCGTTTTCGACGTAAAACAAATCTTCCGTGGTGGGAGCGACTCGACCGTGCGGCCGCCGCGCACAAGATTCATTGGGAATGGACACGCGGGCACGCCGGCCATTTGTTGCAGGAAGCGGCTGACAATGCCGCGCGCCGGATTGCCGCCGCGGGACAGGCCGACGAGTCGATCCTGCGCGATGCCGTGGATAAAATCGGCACAGTCGAACTATAATTCACCCTCCCCATTCAGATGCTCAGAATAAAAGCCCTACTCTTACTGTGTTTGTTTGCGTCCGCGTCACACGCCCAGGATCCATCGCGTGGCTGGCAGTGGCAGAACCCTCTGCCGCAGGGTAATTCGATCAGCACCATCAGGTTTGCGCCCGACAAGAAACACGGTTGGGCAGTCGGTTCGAACGGCGTCATTCTGTCAACGGGCAACGGCGGCTTTGAGTGGGAAGAGCAGCTTTCCCCGGCAATCACAACGCTTTACGGCCTTTACGTGAAGGATCGTTCGCGAGTGGTGATTACAGGCGCGCGCGGCGTCGTGCTGACCACGAGCAACGGCGGTGATAAGTGGGTCCTGCGACAGAGCGGAGTGCGGGATCATCTCTTCGCAGTCACCTTTGCGCCGAAGAATCCGCTGCTCGGCTGGGCGGTCGGCACTTTTGGTTCGATCGTCGCGACTATCGACGGCGGCAAGACGTGGAAGCCTCAGGCCAGTCAAACTTCGTCACACCTGTTTTCGATCTCTTTTGCAGACGCGAAAAACGGAATCGCGGTCGGCTCGCACGGAACAATTCTCACCACCACGACCGGCGGAGCAGAATGGAAGTCAATCAAGAAACAGACTGACTTCGCGCTCACGGGCGTCACGTTCACAACAGAAAAGAAAGCCACCGCCGTCGGTTATCGCGGGACCATTCTACAAACGGAAGACAGTGGTGAGACGTGGACCGCCAAAGACGCACTCGTCACCACCGACCTCTATACAGTCTTTTTTACCGACGACCTGCATGGCTGGGCCGCGGGCGACAGCGGAGTTGTTTTGACTACCGGTGACGGCGGCAATATCTGGTTGCCGGTTAACATTCGCACTGCGCCACGTCTCGCGACGCTTTACTTCTCAGATGAATCGATTGGCTGGGCGGCCGGCGCCGATGGCCTCGTTGTGCGCACTGACGATGGCGGTTTGTCGTGGCAACGACTCACCGAAGGCGGTCGCGACGACCTGGCAAACATTCTCTTTATCGACAACTCACACGGCTGGGCCGTCGGCGAACGCGGCAAGATACTCTTCACCAGTTCCGGCGGAAAGAATTGGACCGTGCGACCTTCCGGTACTACAGTGACGCTCAACGCGATCGATTTCACGAGTGAGAAGTCCGGTTGGGTAGTTGGTAACAAAGGCACGATTCTCCATTCCGTTAACGGCGGCGTCACGTGGGATCGGGTTCCGAGTCCGGTGACTGAAGATCTTTACGGCATCTCGTTTGTTTCGACTAGCGAAGGATGGGTTGTGGGTGCGCGCGGCGCGGTCTGGCATACGAAAGATGAAGGCGTGAGCTGGGAGTTCCAGCAAACAAACTCACTCAACTGGCTCGAGGATGTGAAGTTTCTCGATGCGAATAATGGCATCGCTGTCGGCTCCGGCGGCACGATCCTGCGCACCGAAGATGGTGGTCAAAACTGGAAACGCGTCGATCGCAATCTGAAGGAGTGGTTG
>JBKPJP010000069.1:0-5259 GCA_046730735.1 Acidobacteriota bacterium
GTTTTGCGGAAGAGGATCTGCGTAAGTTTCGACGTTACATCGCAGAGCCTTACGGCATGGTCCTCGTTACTGGTCCAACCGGCTCGGGCAAGACGACCACGCTCTACGCCGCGCTGAACGAGATCAGAAACGAAGAAGACAAGATCGTGACGATCGAGGATCCGGTTGAGTATCAGTTGCACGGCATCACGCAGATCCCGGTGAACGAAAAGAAAGGACTCACATTCGATCGTGGTCTACGTTCAATCCTGCGTCACGATCCGGACAAGATCATGGTCGGTGAGATTCGTGATACGGAAACGGCGCAGATCGCAATTCAATCCGCGCTCACCGGTCACCTCGTGTTTACGACCGTTCACGCAAACAACGTGATCGACGTGATCGGCCGTTTCCTGAACATGGGCGTCGAGCCGTACAACTTTGTTTCGTCGCTCAATTGCGTGTTGGCCCAACGTCTGATTCGTATGCTGTGTGCTTACTGTAAGCGACAGTATCACCCGACTGATGAGGAGTTGACTGAATCAGGTCTGCGGCCTGACCTCAATCGTGACAAGGCTTTTTATATGAACGTAGGTTGTGATGCCTGTAACCACACCGGTTATCGAGGCCGCACCGCTATTCACGAATTGTTGGATTTGTCTGATAATATCCGCGAGATGATCGTCGAGCGACGGCCCGGTTCCGAGGTGCGGCGCGCAGCCGAGGCCGAAGGGTTAAAGAGCTTGCGAGAATCAGCCCTGCAGAAGGTCTTCACAGGCGTTTCGACCTTGCACGAAATCAATCGCGTAACCTTCGTTGATGAACTGAGCGCAGATATGTAGACCCCGACAATAGCGGAACTGAAAAAATGCCCTTGCGTGTAAGGGAATTGGCGGTTCTGATCTTGCAATCTTAGGCGTCGCGGCGGCATTATAAAGTCGCTAAACTTTCCACCTCCCGAACCGAGTAGAAGTCATGAAAAACAACACACGAACTCGCACCTTAATCTCGTTGCTTCTCGCCATCAGCCTGTTGTCCTTGCCTATCACCGCCTTCGCCAGGAAGGGTGACAAGAACTTCAAACGCGGCATGGATTACGAGAAACAGCAACAGTGGGACAAGGCGGCCCAGGAATACACGCTGGCCGTGGCTGCCGACCCTTCGAACATGGAGTACCAGCTCCACTTTCGCCGTGCGAGTTTCAACGCCTCGCAGACCTACATGCAGCAAGGGAGGTCGCTGTCGGAGCGAGGTGATTACGTTGGCGCTTACAACGCTTTCCGCCAGGCCTACGGTTACGATCCGGTGAACGAGTTGGCGGTGTCGGAGATGGAGCGCATGTTGCGCCTGCAGGCGGTGAAAGAAGGCCGCACATCGAATGGAAAGTCCACCGATGCAACAGCGGATGGTGGAACCTTTACGCCGGCCAGTGCGCAGACGCAGGATTTCGCGACTCCTCCTCAGCAACAGCTTCGCGTCGTCGACGTCAAGGGCGATCTCAAACAGTTGATTCGCACTCTTGCCGAACAGTTGAATCTCAACGTGATCTTCGATCGGCAGTCGTTTGCACAATCGCGTCAGGTCGATATCAGCTTGAAAGACGTTACGACCGCACAGGCGCTCGATTACCTGTTCCTTCAGGAAGGACTCTTTTTCCAGAAACTCAGCCGCAGAACAATTCTCGTCGCCGATCAGGCGCGCCGCCCGCAGTATCAACAACTCGTGCTGCGCACGTTCTATCTTTCGAACATGAAACCGGCTGACGCGCGCACGCTGGTCCAACAAGCCATTCCGCCGTCAGTTGGCCGTCCGCAAACGATCGTCGTACCGGACGATGCGACCAACAGTTTGACGGTGCGCGATACGGCTGAGAACGTTCGTCTCATCGGCGACTTGTTGCAGAGCGTAGACAAGGATCGCGCAGAAGTCGTGATGGACGTCAGCATCTATGAAATCTCGAAGAGCGATCTGTTCCAGCTCGGTAACCAGATCGGCAGCGGCAACTTCAATATCGGCGGTTCGCCCGGGTTCGCGTTGTTGACAGACAACGCGGTGGTCAATGGGAGTCAGGGGCGGGGCGTAAATCTGGGTATCACAAATCCAACAGCGCTCGCAGCCGCACTTGTGTTACCACCCTCTATCCTGACGGCGTTTCAAAGCAAAAACAACACGAAGCTAATTGCTTCGACTCAAGTGCATGCTTTCAATGGTGAGGAGTCGACCGCGCGTATCGGTCAACGTGTTCCGGTGCAAACAGCGCAGGCTTTTCCGTTCGGTGTCCAAACAGGAACGCCAGTGCCCAACAACGGGAATCCTTTTGGGGGTAGCGGCTTCCCGGTCATTAACTATGAGCCGACGGGACTCACTTTGAAATTCACACCGCAGGTGTTTCCGAACCTGGATGTGCAAGTGAAGATGAACATCGAATCAAAAGATGTTCTCGGCGCGGGCGGCTTAACGCCGACCTTCACAGAGCGCACAATCACTGGCACTGCGCGAATTCAAAATAATCGCACCATGATGCTGGCGAGCGTCTCGCAGGACGTTATGACTAATGGACGGCAGGGCCTGCCGTTCCTCGGCGGCCTGCCGATCCTCGGGCGTTTGTTCACTTCGCCGACCAGAGACAATCGTACGATCGATATCGTGATCTCTGTAACGCCTCGCGTACTGCGTGCTCCGGCCGTGACTCCGCGTGACGAAGAGATGCGACCGAGCGGTACGTTGCAGTCACCGACCACCGGTTCGCTCGCGGAAATGATTCGCGAAGCCGATCGTGAGGATCACATTGCCGCGGCGCGGACGTTGCCGAGAAACGTCAGTCTGCAACTGCCCGATGCGCCGGTCGTGAAGCCCGGAGGTGAAACTACTGCACAGAACACCACACCGGCGAACTTACCGCCACCGGCCGGAACACTTGCGTTCCAACCGGTTCCCGCAACTTCGGCAGCACAGGCGCCAGCGACTACCACTACTGCCGTGAACAACAAGCCTGCTGCGCCCGAAGAGTTGCCGTCGTTTGTCCCTGCGCCGAAGTCGCTAATTAGCGATCAGGCAGCGGCGAATGTGGCGACAGTCAACACCAGCGGTGCAGGAAATCAGAATGCTGTGTTGACGTCTCTGCCAAAAGCGACCGAGACGTCGCTTGATGCGAAGTCGGGCGCTACGCGTATGGCCCAACTCAGCTTGTCGCCGGCAGCCGACGTGTTGAAAGTAGGTGAGAAGCGTCGTTACGCAGTTCAGTTGACCTCGGATGTGTCGCTCAACCTTGCGTTGCTTGCATTGCGCTTCGATCCGAAAGTCGTGAAGGTGACTGCGCTCAGTGCCGGCAGTATTCTGCCCACCACTGGCGAAACGGCGCCCCTGTTTACACCTTTAATAGATCCCACGGCGGGCACCTGTATGATCTCGATTTCGAGTCTCGACGGAAAAGCATCCTTCAAGGGATCCGGACCACTGCTCTTCATCGATGTCGAAGCCATCGGCGAGGGCAATGCGTCGCTGGTGTTTGTTAAGGAGACGTTGCACCTTGTAGCCACTGACTCGCGCGACATTGCGCCCGAGATCATACAGGGCACAGCAACCGTCAGGCAGTAGATGGTTTTAGCCGGCAAGGGGCACAAAAAGCGCAAACGTCTGCTCTATCTGATTTGTGCTTTTTGTGCTTTTTTGCGAGCACTGGACGCGTGAAAGAAATGCGGCAAAGAGGCTTTTCACTAATCGAACTGATGATCACCGTCACGGTGTTGACCATCCTGACTATGGGTGTGTTGCCGCTGGTGAAGGTCTCAGTGAAGCGTCAAAAGGAGCAACAGCTCCGTGAGACACTGCGCCAGATTCGCACGGCGATCGATGAGTTTCACCGCGACACTATCGGCATGGTCTGTACGGGTGTGGCATTAACACCGCAGCAACAGGCGCAGCAACAGCAGAACGTGTTTCTCGATCCACGCAGCAAGGTGGTGATCAGCGACTGCACGATCTTCGGCGTTGATAATCCGGACCATTTCCCACCGGATCTCGAAAGCCTCGTCAACGGTGTCAACGTAGTGCCGAGAGGTTCGGCAGGCGGGCGTGGTCAACCGGGGGTGAGCGCAACTGAAGTGGGCCAGGTGTCAACCAAGACAAAGGTCTACCTGCGCGGGCTGCCTGTGGATCCGATGACGGGCAAAGCTGAGTGGGACTTGCGCTCCTCTTACGATACCGCCGACGCCGGATCGTGGGGCGGTGAAAACGTTTTCGACGTGCGCTCAAAGTCGAAAGAAACAGCATTGAATGGGGAGAGGTACAGTGATTGGTAAATCTCGGACAGGAAACAAATTGCTGGCGGCAGGATTTACGCTGCTGGAGTTGATGATCGTGATCTCGATCATCATCATCCTGGCCGCGATCACGCTGCCGCAGTATCAAAAAACGATCGTGCAAACCCGTGAGGCGGTGCTGAAGGACGACCTCCGCAAGATGCGTTCGTTGATCGATCAGTTTGCGGCTGACAAGCAACGTCTGCCGCAGTCACTCGATGAACTCGTCAGCGCCGGTTACATGCGCGAGATTCCGACTGACCCGTTCACCGGACAGAAAGAATGGCAGCAGGAGATGGGCGACGATCCGAATTCGCTCGAAGGCGGAACAGGTTTGACTGACGTTCACAGCCTCGCCGAAGACACGGCCAGCGACGGCACGTCGTATCGCGAATGGTAACCACTGCCGATGGCTAATCTCCTGTCACGATTCATCGATCCCTGGTATCCCGCAACAGCTCTCGGCCTCGAAAAAAGTATCGCTTCAGTGGTCCAACTGGAGCGCATCCGGGGCTCAGCGTGCAAACTGCGCCGCGCGGCCACCTTCAACATCGACGAGTCACTGATTCGTCCGAGTTTTGACGAACAAAACATCGCGAACGGCGCGCAACTCGCTGCTGTCTTGAAAGATCTTGCTACCGGCGCGGGTTTGCTGCGACAGAAACGTTGGTCGCTCAGTTTGCCCGAAGCGACTACGCGAACGCTGGTTCTTACTATGGAAAGCCAGTCGCAGTCCGCCGGCGAAGCACAGGAAGTTTTGCGTTGGAAGATTGAGCGTGGCTTTGGCGCGACGCTCGAAGAGCTTTCGATCTCCAAAGATCGGCTTCAGAAAGACACGCAGGGGCGTGATCGTTATCTTGTGATTGCCGTTCGAAAAGCGATTCTCGCCGAGTATGAAGCCGTGCTGGACACATTGGGCTGGCGCGCCGGGTTGATTCTGCCGCGACATCTCGGGGAAGCGCAGTGGCTGGTGCGGAAT
>JBKPJP010000070.1:0-5953 GCA_046730735.1 Acidobacteriota bacterium
GGGCGGCACTCCGTGGCCGCCCCTTCTCACGTACAAAGGGCGGCCACAGAGGGGCCGCCCCTACAATAACGTCCGTTAGGTTTGTTTATTTCTCGCGGACGTCGTACGCGTAGATCGTATCCTGGTCGCGCAGATACAACCTTCCACCCGCAACAACCGGATGGGCCCACGTTGGCAGCGATCCCTGCTGTATTCGGAAACGCCCCTTTTCCTTGTAGCCGGACGGGGTCGCTTCAACCAACCCGACCACGCCACTCTCACTCAAGCAATACAAATTCCCGTCAGCGTAAACCAGCGACCCCTTCCCAACACTGCGATCGCGCCACGCAATCTCACCAGTATCAAACTTCATCGCCGTCAGGATTGAACCCGAAAATCCGTACAGGTAATCACCGACGAGCACCGAACTACTATGATGATTGCGCATGTCCTTCGTGAAGTAGATCTCCTGCGCCTTGTTGTCAGGCTTGATCTCGACGACTCCGCCACCCGTGCCGTAGTCAGACGAGATGAAGATCCTGTTTCCATGCGCGATTGGCGTCGCGACATTTGCGGTGCTGTTCGACGGTCGCCCATATTCCCACAACAAACGGCCATCGCGTGCGTCAAGTCCCACAGCGCGTTGCGCAGTGAAGAACACAACCTGGGTGAGACCATTTATGTCCACCGGTATGGCCGACGAATATCCCGGTTCGTCGCTCTGGCTCTTCCAGATCACGGAACCGTCAGTCTTGTTGAGCGCAACGATCGAAGCACCCGGCGCACCGGCGTTCACGAGCACTTTGTTACCGAGCACGAGGGGCGACTCGCTGATTCCCCACGTGATATTCGAACCGCCAAATTCGCGCAGCACATTCTTGGACCAGACGAGCTTGCCGGTACGCGCCTCGAGGGCGGAAAGATCGCCATTGCCGCCAAGCGCATAAACACGATCGCCATCAATCGTCGGCGTGCCTCTTGGACCGTCGCCACGATCGTTGCGAAAAGCCGATCCGTGCGGAGTGGCCCATGCTTCTTTTCCGGTCGCGATATCAAACGCCACTACAAACTCGCGATCGCCGCGCAGTCCCATCGTGTAAAGCTTGCCGTTGGAAATGGAGAAAGACGAATACCCGCGTCCGGCGCCACTCGCTTTCCAGACAAGCGCGGGGCCTTCCGCGGGCCATTGCTTGAGTAATCCAGTCTCTTTCGAGACGCCGTCGCGATTTGGACCACGCCACTGCGGCCAGTTAGCGGGCGACTGTCCAAAACCCTGTTGGACCAGCATCAGCAAAGACAGCGTTGCCAATACCCTGATTTTCATTCTGATCTCCTTCGTGTGTAAAACTTATTCAACCCGGGGAGACACGAAGAACTCTTACGCTCACGACGATGGCTTGAAGTAAAGCACTAAGCCGCCGCCCAAAGCAGCCAAAACAAACCCAAGATAGAGCAACGGATTCGGTGAAGTCTTCGGCGGGTGCAGCCACATGGAATACAGCACATTGACCAACGGCGCTCCGGCGAAAACGAGTGGCATCACGTAGGTCGGCAACCCACCCGATCTGAACGCGAAGATGATGCAAATTGCGCCTACCGCGCCGAGTGCGCCGCCGATAACGGCGCCAAGCGAACCTTTCATTGTGAAGCCGTTAAGCTCGCCCTGCGCGGAAAGACTCACGACCGGGACCAACACGCCGATCAGAAAATAAGCAACTCCCACGCACAACAGCGCGCGCATCGGATTGCCGCCAAGAGCTACTTGTCCGCGATGCAAAGCAGGACCATAAAGTCCCCAAGAGAGCGCGGCGCCAAGAGCGAAAAGGATCCAAAGCATTAGGACCTCCAAAATGTAGGAATGGTCTCCCGCAAAGGCGCAAAGACGCAAAGAAAATGGTCGTGAATCACTTTGCGACTTGGCGTCTTTGCGGGAGCAAAACTGAAACTCGAAACGGCCTTCCGCCGTAATGTCTACGTCCTTTAAGTTCCGCGCATTCTAACATCTGAGGCTTAGACATAGTAGTAACTCATTTGTTAAGGTCTGCGAAACACGCAGTTTTGTAGTCCATCCAAAATCTCGAACGGGGAGCCTTGAATCTTGAAGTCGCACTTTAGAACTCTCTTTGTATTCGGTCTGTCGTTGCTGTTGGCCATCACGGTTGCGGCCCAAACGCACCGCGCATCGCTTCGTGGAATTATTTACGACGCGAACGGCGCCGCGATTCCCTCCGCTGCGATCAAGCTGACGAGTCTTGCCACTGGAGAGATAAGAGAGACTACAAGTGGAGCTGAAGGCAGTTACGCGTTTTCTTCGCTGCCGCCGGGTTTGTATGAGCTGGCGATCACGAGGACTCAGTTCATGCCGCAGACTCAGAGAATCGAGTTGCTCGTTAACCAGGAACTTCGCAAGGATATAACACTTCAAATCGGCGAGATCCCCGCCGGCGTTATTGATGCCACTTACGAAGCTTCGTTGCAGAAAGAGAATGCGTCGCTCGGCACGGTGATAGAGAATCGCCAGGTCACCGGCCTGCCACTCGATGGCCGTAACTTCTACGAGCTTAGCTTGCTCGTGCCAGGCGCTGTTCCACCCGCTCAAGGTTCAGCGGGTTCCGCTCGTGGTGATTTCGCGTTTAGCGTGAATGGCGCGCGTGAAGACGCAAACAACTTCCTGCTCGACGGCGTCTACAAC
Source organism: Acidobacteriota bacterium (assembly GCA_046730735.1). Taxonomy (GTDB): domain Bacteria; phylum Acidobacteriota; class Blastocatellia; order Pyrinomonadales; family Pyrinomonadaceae; genus PSRF01. Next base: position 2,672 of record JBKPJP010000070.1, read on the forward strand.
GTCGATCCCAAACTCAATACTTTCGGCGTGCGCCCATCAGTGGAAGCGATTCGTGAGTTTCAGATGTTGACCAGCACTTACGATGCGTCGTTCGGCCGCAACCCCGGGGCACAGGTCAACGTGATCCTCAATTCGGGTTCGAATGATTTTCACGGATCGGCGTTTGAGTTTCACCGCAATGCTGCATTCGATGCGCGCAACTTTTTCGCGCCCGCCTCGGAGCCGAAACCGAAGTACATTCGCAACCAGTTTGGCGGATCGCTCGGTGGCCCAATCAGTCGCAACCGCACGTTCTTCTTTGCGGACTATGAAGGCACGCGTTCACGTGAAGGGATCACGCGCATCACGAACGTGCCCACGGCGCTCGAGCGCGTGGGTAACTTCTCGCAGAGTAGTACTTTTGGAGGGCCGACGAATCCGTTCACCGGTCTGCCATTCGAGAACGGCATCATTCCCGACTTCTTCATCCATCCGGTCGGCCGCGCGATCGCAGCGCTCTATCCATTGCCAAACCGCAACGAGCCGTTTCAAAACTTTGTCTCGTCACCAACCCTGCGTGACGACAACGACAGCTTCGACGCGCGCGTGGATCATAAGTTGAACGATCGCGCCGATCTGGTGTTTAGATACAGTTTCGGCGACCGCGATCTCTTTGAACCTTTTACTGGTCCAACTTTTTCACTTGTTCCCGGATTTGGCGACACGGTGAATCGCCGCAGCCAGAACGCGATGGCGGCGCTGACGTTGTTAATTACGCCAAACCTGGTCAATGAGAGTCGCGTCGCATTTAGTCGCGTTGCATCGTCGGTACAACAGGAAGCGAGTGTGCTCAATTCCGATGTCGGATTGCCGACGATCTCGCCGCGCGAACGCGATCTCGGTCTCAGTTTCATCACGATCACAGGCTTCTCGCCCCTCGGCGATGAAGGCAACAACCCGCAGAACAGCGTCACGAACGTTTACCAGTTTCTCAACAACTCGAGCTACGTTCACGGTAATCATCTGATTAAATTCGGCGCCGACCTGCGATTTTCGCAGCAGAACGCGTTCCGGGATGTTGAGTCGCGCGGGCGTCTCCAGTTTTCGCCGTTTCTAACGCTCACCAACAACGCGCTCGCAGATCTTCTGCTCGGCTTTCCCCTGTTGACGAGCGTCGCGCGCGTGGACAACCCGCAGCAGATTCGCACCGAGAGTTATAACTTCTTCATCAACGACAGCTATCGTATCCGGCCGCGATTCACATTAAATGCAGGTCTGCGTTACGAGTACAACTCGCCTCCGGTTGACGCTGAAGATCGTGCGAATGTTTATGACCTCGTGACGCGCAGTCTCGTGCGCGTCGGCACCAATGGTGTTCCGCGCAGTGGTTTTGAGCCGGATAAAAACAATTTCGCGCCGCGTGTTGGATTTGCATGGACCATCGGTGAAGACGAGAAGACTGTGCTGCGCGGTGGTTACGGTATCTACTACGACCAATCTCCGCTCGCACCGGCTGAAGCGCTCTATTTCAACTCGCCGTTCTTCGACAACAACATCTTCTTCCCGTTTCCGGGCTTGCCGCTCACGCTGAACGATCCGTTTCCAGCGTCCTTCCCGTTCCCTTTGCCGGATTCAGCGCTTGCGATTCAACGCGACTTGCGCACCGGTTACATGCAGCATTGGAACTTCAACGTCGAACGCCAGATCGGAAGCAAGTCTGTCGTCGAGGTGGCTTATGTCGGCTCAAAAGGCACGAAGCTCCTGACCGCTCGTGACATCAATCAACCGCAACCAAGCGTGTTACCGCCGGGGCTGCCGTTCGTGTCGCGGCCCGATCCGCGTTTTGACGACATCGACCTGCTCGAGTCGCGCGCCAATTCGAATTACAACGCGCTCCAAATGCGTTTTCAGCAACGTCTGGCTCGCGGGTTCTCGGCGCTCGCGTCTTATACGTGGTCCAAGTCGATCGACGACGCGTCAAATTTCTTCAGCAGTGCGGGCGATCCAAACTTTCCGCAGAACAGTTACAACGTCGCGGCCGAACGCGGTCGTTCTAACTTCGACGTGAGTCATCGCTTGTCGGTTAGTTACTCTTACGCACTGCCGTTCAGACATGTTGACGGTCTTGCCGGAAAACTCGTGAATGGCTGGGAAACCTTCGGCATTGTGCAGCTTCAGACCGGACGGCCATTCACGGTGGCGCTGCTTTCGGAAATCGACAACAGCGGTACGGGAAGATCGATTCTCGGCTTTGGCGCAAACGACCGACCGAACCTCGTTGGCAATCCTGAGCTGTCAACACAAACGACATCACAGTGGTTCAACACCGCCGCCTTCGCCTTGCCGGCTCGGGGAACATTTGGCAACGCCGGAAGAAATATTCTGGAGGGACCGGGATTTCAGAGCGTGAACGCGTCGCTGGTGAAGAACACACATCTTTCGGAGCGGGTGAACTTACAATTCCGGGCCGAAGCCTTCAACCTCTTCAACCACCCAAACTTCAATTTGCCGGACAACTTCCTCGGCTCCCCGACCTTCGGCCGGATCACCTCCGCCCGCGACCCACGCCACATTCAGTTTGGGTTGAAGCTGTTGTTCTAATCCGCGGTGTCAGTGTTTATCTGTGGCCGATCATCGTAGTAGCGATATTGAGCCGATAGAAGCATATCGGCTTCGTCGCTACCGGCCGTTTGGGCGACCATCGTGCCGTCGAGCTGTTCGTACAGCGGTGGAGGGATTTCGGCGAACTCCGACATTGGACCATAAATCTGGTCCACACCTTCCTTGAACACGTCGCCAATCAGGAGATTAATGATGTGGACGCGCTCTTCAGGATACTTGCGCAGGAAGCCTGAGAAGCTGAAGCCGTCGTTGTAGAACGCGTAGACCAGTTTGCGCATCGACTCGATACCGCGGTCGAGTTTCGTCTGGTATTGGCCGAGTCGTGCGGCGGAGAAGTCGTCGTGATTGAATGCATCGTGAATGGCGTCCGCGGCGAGCTCGGCCATCTTCAACGCCAGCAACACGCCCGACGAATAGATTGGATCGAGAAAACCGTAGGCATCGCCGATGAGAATAAACCCGTTGCCCGCGTTCTGCTTGGAACGATATGAGTAGTCGAGGATCGAGTAGATCTTGTCAACGCGCGTGCCTCCAGCAACACGCCTTCGCACTGACTCACACTTCTCGATCTCTTCGTTAAAGATCTTCGCCAGGTCCTGGCCACGATTCTTCAGCAGGTAATCGGGATCGGCAACGACGCCCACGCTCGTGATGTCATTCTCGAGCGGGATGTACCAGAAC
>JBKPJP010000071.1:0-2845 GCA_046730735.1 Acidobacteriota bacterium
TGCGTATACGCTTCATCTAATAAAGTCTCAAGCGCACTACCCTGCTGATAATTGGCTTCAGCGATCGCTTCCGTTAAGAAGATTTTAAAAGCCATTTCACGCAAAGACGCAAAGATCCCGCAAAGTCGCAAAGAATAGCGCCTTTCTTTGCGACTTTGCGGGATCTTTGCGCCTTTGCGTGAAACCTTGTCTTAATTACTCGGCCGGAGCAGGCCGCGGAAGATGCCTTGCACGCGGACCTGGCTGGCTGGAACTGTGAGTGGTTGAAGTTGTGAGTTGGCCGGCTGTAACTCGATATTCATACCGCGCCGGTAAATCCGCTTGAGCGTCGCCTGGTTCTCTTCAATCAGCAACGCCACCACAATCTCACCATCACGAGCATCAGTGCGATTCTCGATCAACGCGATGTCGCCGTCGCAGATGTGCTCGTCGATCATCGAGTCGCCTTTCACGCGTAATGCATAAACGCGATCGGGCTTCACACGACCGAGCAGGAAGCGTGGCACTGGAATACGTTCTTCGTAATCGACTACTTCAAGCGGTGCACCAGCGGCGATTCTTCCGAGCAGCTTAACTTCACAGAGTGAGTCGCTGCTCTTGTCTTCCACCTTTACGTTCAACGCAAACGATCCGTCTTCGTGTTCACGGACCAACAAACCGCGACGCTCGAGCGCGGCGATATGTTTTGCGATAGTCGCGCGTGACTTCACTCCAAACTGTCGCGCGATCTGTGCGTAAGATGGAATATAACCGTGTCGTTCCTGGAACCGAGTGATGTAATCGAGAATCTCTTTTTGTCGCTGCGTTCGTGGGAGCATTTCGTTCAGGAGTTCTCGATTGGGTTGCCCGCTTGTAGTTTAAGAGATCAGATCAGCCGCTAAGGGTGACGAAGCATTCTAGGTCGCACTCGTGAATGCGTCAAGGGTTTGCTGTGATCAATTTTAACGAATCGAATAACGCACGAGCGTGCGTGGAAAGATTCGAACCGACGGCGGCATTTGCGCAAATGTCATCGGCTTCGCTTTCAACAGTTCGTCTGCCTTCTTTCCACCATAGATAGCTTCGTTGAGATCGTTGTCGGGAGTGATCACTGCTCCCTTCAAAGCAGCACCGATGAACGCGCCCTTGCTTCGTGAGTAAGAGAGAATACCGGCGTCGAGACGCGGGTTCGTCGATGCCGCGGCCTCACGCCCAACTGGACCAGCAGCAATACCCACTTCACCGCCCAGTTCAAACTTGTCTTTGAGCAAACCATTGAGACCGCTCTCGTTCATGATGAGCAGAACGTAGTCGGTTTTCTGCGCGCCGATCTGAGGTCCAAAACTTCCGCCGCCAAGATTGAAAAACGCCGGTGGGCTCCAACCGCCTTTAACGCGACGACTAATCACGCCCTGGCCACCACGTCCCCCAACAAGGAACGCCGCTTTGATTACTCCCGGGAAGACGGCGATCGCTTCAGCGGTGTCGAGTAGTTCCTGCGGTATCGCTTTATCTTTGACGTTCATGATCTCCGTGAACGTTTTGGCGGCATCACTCGCGTGACGCGCAGCGTCCTGTGTGCGCGACTTCTGAGCCGGAGTTATGAGTGCGGAAAAAATGAAAAGCGCGATGAGAACCGTTGCACAATAAAAACGAACCGACGACATTAATGAATCCACCTTCCAATCCGAAAAATCGAGCGAAAAATTGTTAGCCAGATAGTAACGTCTAAGAACAAGCGACACAAACCTTAACCTACTGCCGATTTCGATCTGCGTGATCGAAATTTGAAATGTAAACGTCCCTTGCAAAGTGGTTACAAATTTGTGTTCCCGTTGACAACTTTTTGTCCGTTGTAGTAAAAAGTCGCGACCTTCGAACGAACACCTCCCAATGTTTCTTGCGAAGGGCTATCGCACCTCGCAAATGCGATCAGTAATTTTGCCCGACTCAGTTTTGCCACAGTATTAGTCCGCCCAGACCCGAATAGACCACCTCACGTATTCAATTAAGTAAGTGGTGAATGGGGGTATCTCTTTACTCGTAGTCATCATTTTGAGAATTGGCTTGGGATAACTATCTCCCCAGGTGCTGCCTTGGATAAAAGAGTAGAAAAAATCATTCAGATGATGCGCGAAGACGTTCGCGGTGAACTGTCACTTACCGAATTCGCGCAATCCGTTAACCTTTCTGTCTGGCGTCTTTGCCACATCTTCAAATCGGATGTAGGCATGCCTCCGATCCGCTACTTGAGATTGTTGCGCATGGAACGCGCGAAGGGACTACTGGAGTCGAGTTTCCTCAGCGTCAAAGAGATTGCTTACCAGGTTGGCTTGAATGACGAGAGTCATTTCGTCCGCGATTTCAAATCAACTTATGGTTATTCTCCGGCGCTCTATCGATCGCGTTTCAGAAGCAACGGCGTCGAAGAGCACAATGGAAACGGAATGGACCAGGCCGAACCGAGTAAAATCCGGCAACAACTCGCGCGCATCGCAAAACAGTCAGTGCTGCCTTCGTTACACGTATTGATCTACGTGTTCTCCTACATGAATTGAAACGTGGTCCATGTTTTGGGAAAGCTCAAATTCAGGCCGGAGCAAAATCCGCTAACGAACAACAAGATACGCCAAGCAAGAAGTCTTGCTGTTCAAAAACTGACATCGTAATCTTTCGCACGATTCAGCGCACAAGTGAGTTTTTCCATCAATCGATTCGTTTTAGTCAAACTGACGTTACTCAACAGGTTTCAGCAGAAGCCCTCGCCTTTCAAACTGATCGCCTTTGTCGGGAAGTTAGATCAGGATTCGGGAGCTACATAGCGACACTCTTCGAGTAAAAGGTCAAAACCACCAGCAAGGGATTC
>JBKPJP010000072.1:0-2894 GCA_046730735.1 Acidobacteriota bacterium
GCACTGGTCTAAGTGGTCGCGTAACCAAGAACGACATACTCAGCTTCATCGAATCCGGATCGGCGCCTGCTCCTGCTCCGACTGCACCTGCTCCGGCCGCGCCTGCTTCCGCTCCGACTTACGAGCCCGCCGCAACACCGCCACCCAAACCACAGGTAGGCGATCGCGTCGAGCCGATGAGCGTAATGCGCAAGAAGATCGCCGAACACATGGTGCTATCGCGGCGAACTTCCGCACACGTCACAACCGTTTACGAGATCGACATGACGCGTGTCGCGCGACTGCGTGACGAGCATCGCGATGAGTTCTATCAACGAACCGGGACCAAGCTTACGTTCATGCCTTTTATTTTCGAGGCAGTCAACAAAGGTTTACGAAAGTTTCCGATCTTTAACGCGCAGGTCAGCGGCGAGCAGATCATTTACAAGCAGGACATCAACCTGGGCATGGCAGTGGCGCTCGATTGGGGCTTGATCGTGCCCGTGATCAAACGCGCTGACGACTTGAGCATCTCCGGGCTCGCACGCGCTGCAAACGATCTTGCTGATCGCGCCAGGACCAAGCAACTCAAGCCCGACGAAGTTACGGGCGGCACTTTCACCATCACCAATCCGGGCGTGTTTGGTGGTCTATTCGGCACGCCTATCATCAACCAGCCTCAACTGGCCATTCTCGGCGTCGGTAAAATCGAGAAACGCGCCAAAGTAATGACTACCGCAGACGGCGACGACTTCATCGGCATTCGCTGGATGGCCTACTTCGCACTCAGCTTCGATCACCGCGTCATTGACGGGGCGGATGCGGAGCGATTCCTCGCTTTCATTAAAGAACAACTCGAGGCCGGCGACTTTTCCGTTTAAGGCCACAGATCTCACAGATTCACGGAGATCGTTTCAGATTCGTGTTAATCTGGGGCGATCTGTGCCCTCATTCATTGCGATAAAGTGGTGATTAGATGAAGAAAAAGCAAGCCTATTGACTTCGCTCCGGCGAAAGTCTAAGAGATGTCATCCGCAAAATTTAACGAGCGGGAGGCGAGGAGCGAGGACTCGCCAATGAACAGCTTGAGAAAGACGCGCGTTCAAGGAGCGCGTTAACTAGTTACCAGTTTAAGGAGATAAATCGATGGTATTCACTAAACATAAAATGTTTGCCCCGGCAGTGCTTATCACCTGCCTGTTAGTCTTCTCAGCCTCCCCTATCTTGGCCCAGGATACGACCAATCCGGCCGGTTCGCGCACGGTCGCCAGCGGCCAGAAGATGAAAATCAAAGGCGTTGTGACCCGACGTGATTCTGACACCTTCACGGTTCGAGACATGAATGGCGTGGATACGGTTGTGCGCTTGAGCGACAGAACCAGCGTGAAGACCAGTGGTGGGTTCCTGCGAGGCGGCACCAACTACGCACAGACCAGCATCCTGCGTGGTTTGAACGTTGAAGTTGAAGGACGTGGCAATGGCTCCGGTGAGTTGGATGCTACGAAGATTCGCTTCAAAGAACAAGACATGAAAGTCGCACGTGCGGTTGAATCACGCGCTGCGCCGCTCGAAGAAAGAGCCAGTGACACTGAAAACAAACTGAGCCAGGTTGAAGCGAATGCGCAACGCCTGTCAGGCCAGTTGGAAGAGCTCGCGGCGGTTTCAAACGCAGCCCGCGGTGGTGCGAAAGCGGCACAGGCAACGGCTGACGCAGCCGTGGCTGGTGTCAACGCGACCAACGACCGCATCTCTGCTCTCGACGACTACGCACCGCAGGAAACCGCGGCCGTGAACTTCAGGTCGGGTAGTGCAGTGCTCTCACCGGACGCGAAGACAAAGTTGGACGACATTGCCAGCAAGGCGATGAATGCGAAGGGCTATGTGCTCGAAGTTTCGGGTTATGCCGATTCACGAGGAAGCGTCAATCTCAATCGCCAACTGAGCCAGCGTCGTGCTGATGCTGTCATTCGTTACCTGGTTGAGAACCACAACATTCCACTGCGACGCATCGTGACGCCGTACGGCTACGGTGAAATGAATCCGGTAGCGGAAAACAACTCGCGTGAGGGTCGCGAGCAGAATCGTCGCGTTGAGATCAAGTTGCTTGTGAACAAGGGACTGACTGCTCCAGCGCCGACAATGAATCCGGGCACTTCCGGTTCGGGTAATTAAGTCGAGTTTGTGAGGAGTTGCATCGATGTGCAACTCCCCACACAAAGCGTGGCACCAAAGAGTCATGGATCATGCCGTCAGAAAAGCGGTAGGATAGGGAAAATGCCAGGCCAGCATATGGCGGCATGATACAAGACTCGAGGGTGTCGAAATGAAATTCGGGGTTGAGGAAAAACTTTTGTGGCCGGCGTTCCTGATTGGAGTGCTGGCCCTTTTTCTGTCTGTACCGGTCGTGCATGCGCAAGGCACCAAGAATCTGCCACCGCCACCACCGCCCTGGAGACCGAAGCCAACACCTACGCCAAAGCCCGAGCCGGAAGTGATCGAGGACATCATCAAGACCGATTCCAACCTCGTGATGGTGCCTGTCTCGGTAACCGATCAAACGGGGCAGGCAGTTCAGGGACTCAAGGTCGCTGATTTTCGTTTGCTGGAGGAAGGCAAGCAACAGGAGATCTCGGGCATCGGCGATCCGGAGCAAGTGCCGCTCGCGATTGCGCTGTTGTTTGACATCTCGAGCAGCACCAGTCAAAAGGGATTCTTCGCTTCGCAGCAAAAAGCAGCCGCCACCTTTCTGAGACTCGTAATGAAGCCGGCGGACAAAGCTGCGATCTTTACCATCACCGGCAAACCGGAAGTGGTCCAACCGCTGTCGTCAGCCGAAACATCGGCGGCAAAGATGTTGTCGATTCCGCCTGCGGTATCGAGTGTGCCGACGGCCTTCTACGACACTGTGGCAGCGG
>JBKPJP010000073.1:0-4230 GCA_046730735.1 Acidobacteriota bacterium
GTACAAACCGATGCCGAAAAGAATCGCGGTGACAGTGGTGAAGATCAGAAACTTCAGTACGGGAATCTGAGATATCTGCGCCCACAAGCTCACGACCAGCGCGGTCGAGCAACCGATGATCAGCAGGCCGCCGATGATCTCGCCCCAACGAATGTTGCTCTCTTCCATGAACGAATTGAGCACTTCGGAGAAAGGGCGTCGTGTGCGCGGCGGTGGCGGTGGTGGAGTTGGTCTCCGTGGAACGTCCGGTTCTTCAGGCGCGATGAACGTCGGCACTGGTTTGATGACGATCTTGTCGTCAGTGGCGACGAATGATGCAGTTACAACTGAAGGTGGTGGTGTCGTGATCGGCGCGGGAGCAGGAGTCGGTTTCGGAGGCGCCTGTGTTTGTCTGCCGAGCAGCGTGTCGCGTTCCGCGCGAATTCGCGCCAGCAACAGTTCGTATGTCTCGTCGTTAACTTTACCATCACGATAGAAACGCACGAGTTGGCGTTCGGTGACGGCGAGATCGTTGAGTGGGTCGCTGTTGGACTCGAACAGTCGTGTTACCTGTTCGTCTTTTTTCTCTTGCCCTAAGAGCGCGCGCACAATCGCTCTGATTGCCACCCAGATACCGTGACCGATCAGAGTGATGATCGTCAGCACCACCAACAGGAAGAACAGGAGCTCCATGACAATCCTTTGACTCCGGAGTTTCTCTGCGTCTCTCTGCGTTCTCTGCGTTTATAATGCCTTCTAACGCAGAGAGCGCAGAGTACCGCAGAGAACGCAGAGAGGCTATAAACCCTAACTATGAACCTGTTTGACGCCATCTTCTCGCACGACCATTCGACGCCGGCGATTCGCTTCGGCCACCGCGAGCTCACGTATGGTGAGTTGCGCGCCGAAACCCTGAGGATGGCCCAGGCAATTATCTCTCTCGGCGCTGTTCGCGGCGACCGCGTAGCGTTGCTCCTCCACGACTCACCCGAGTTCATCGAGGCCTTCATCGCCACATGTTGCCTTGGGGCAATCGCTGTTCCCATTAACATGTCGCTCAGGGCCGATGAACAGTGTTCAATCCTTCACAACTGCGGGGCCAAACTCGCCCTGGCCGAAGGTGACATATGCCATGAGTTGATGACACGTGCGCCGGAAAAACTGCACTCACTGGAAAATGTAGTTCATATTGACCAACTTCATCGTACAGAACCGGTCGCGGAGGAACCTGACTTCCCGGCGCCCGGTCACGATGATCCGGCGTTCATACTCTACACCTCGGGCAGCACTGGGGAAGCGAAAGGCGCCGTTCACACGCAGGCGGATGTCTTTTACACAAACCAAACCTACTGTCGCGAAGTCTTGCGATTAACGACGCAGGATCGTTTGTTCTCATCTTCGCGATTGCCGTTTGCCTATGGACTGGGAAACAGTTTTACATTTCCACTTTTGAACGGCGCCACCGGAATTCTCTGTCGTCAAAAGCCTTCGCCGGATGTGATCGCCACTGTTTTCAAGGAACATCGTCCTACGATCTTCTTCGGCGTTCCCGTCATTTACAACCTGTTGCTCGAACATCACCGCGGTGGCGGCATAAAGCTCGACTGCTCGAGTTTGCGACTTTGTGTGTCAGCGGGTGAAGCGTTGCCGGCGCATCTCGGTGAAGAGTGGGAGAAGGAGTTTGGCGTGCCGGTGCTCGATGGGATTGGTTCGACTGAGACGCTGCACATGTTCATGTCGAATCATGAAGGCGAAGTGCGTTACGGCAGCAGTGGACGACTGATCAATGGCTACGAAGCCCGTCTGCTTGATGACGGAAACCTGTGGATTCGAGGCGACAGCGCCGCGCGCGGTTACTGGCGGAATCCCGAAGCCACCGCGAAGACGTTTGTTGACGGTTGGGTTCGCACAGGCGATCTCTTTCGCTGCGATGAAGATGGGTTTTGGTTTCACATGGGGCGCAGTGATGATTGTTTCAAATCGAGCGGCCAGTGGGTTTCGCCGATTGAAGTGGAAGGTGTTTTGTTGCGTCACCCGCAGGTTGCGCGCGCCGCGGTGGTGGAAGATTTCGACGCGGATCAACTTCCGTGCGCGTGTGCGTTTGTCGTCAGGCACGAGTTAGAATCCGACTCAGGCCAACTGGAGCACGAGTTGCGCAAACGGGCGGCTGAATCACTGCCACGCTTTAAACAGCCGCGGAAATACGTGTTCGTGCCGGAGCTGCCGTACACCGCGACGGGCAAGATTCAGCGCTTCAAACTGCGCCAACAGTTGCGCGCTCGTGGAGCTTAGTACTTTGTGTTTTGTTGTGAGCTGTCACGGGCTAGTACTTTGTGTTTGTTGTGAGGTGTCACGGGCTAGTACTTTGTGTTTGTTGTGAGATGCCACGGGCTTGTCCCGTGGAATTTCACGTTCGCTACTACACACGCGCATTTTCCGTAGCGATCAGATGCCACGGGCTCGTCCCGTGGAGTTTCACGGTCGCTGCTATCTAGCAGACGAACGTGAACCTCCACGGCACAAGGCCGTGGCATCTATAAGTCTTTGATCTCCTTTTGTAGCGGCAAGCATGAAAACTCCACGGGGCGAGCCCGTGGTATCTGCATATGATGAAAAGTATTCAGGAAACTTACGCGCCGAATCTCGCGTGTTTTGGTTGTGGACCGGCAAATCCCAAGGGTTTGCACGTGCGCAGCTTCCCGGACGGCGATGAAGTCGTCGGCGAGTGGCAGCCGAGTAAGGAGTACGAGGCGTTTGAAGGCATGTTGAGCGGCGGCATCATCGGCACGTTGCTCGACTGTCATTGCAACTGGACCGCAGCCTGGCATCTAATGCAAAAGGCCGGCGCGGATAAACCGCCGTGTACCGTCACAGCCGAGTATTCAATCAAACTGTTGCGCCCGACGCCGAGCGACGCGCGGGTAAAACTCGTGGCACGCGTGGTCGAGTCAACTGACGACGGCGCGGTTATTGAAGGCGAGTTGATCGCGCACGACAAGATTTGCGCCACCTGCCGCGGAACTTTCGTCGCCGTGAGACCCGGACATCCGGCGTATCATCGTTGGTAGTTTTCGAAGTGAGACTGAAGCAATGATTCATCGTCCTCGTCGACTTCGCAGAAGCGATGCCATTCGTTCACTCGTGCGCGAGACGCGCCTCGCGCCCGAGAATTTTGTGTTGCCGTTGTTTGTCTGTCCGGGCACAGGCGTACGGCGCGAGATCTCTTCGATGCCGGGTGTCTATAACCTTTCCATCGACGAAACGACGAAAGAAGTTTCCGCAGCTTACGACCTCGGTGTACGCAGCATCATCCTCTTTGGTCTGCCGGAAGCAAAAGACGCGGTCGCAACGGGTGCGTATGCCGAGGACGGCATCGTGCAACGTGCGATTCGCGCTGTGCGGCAGTCGACTCCGGAAATCATCATCATGGCGGACACGTGTTTGTGCGAGTACACATCGCACGGGCATTGCGGAGTCGTTCGCGGGAATGAAGTGATCAACGACGAGTCGCTCGAGCTGCTGGCGCGCACCGCGTTGAGCCAGGCTGCTGCGGGTGCCGACGTAGTTGCGCCTTCGGCAATGATGGATGGACAGGTCGGCGCGATTCGCGAATTGCTCGACCAACAGGGTTTCTCAAACACCGCGATCATGGCGTACGCAGTGAAGTATGCGTCAGGGTTTTATGGTCCATTTCGCGAGGCTGCGCAGAGCGCGCCCGAGTTTGGCGATCGACGTGCGTACCAGATGGATCCGCCGAACGCGCGCGAAGCGATGCGCGAAGCTGAGCTCGACTACGAGGAAGGCGCGGATATCCTGATGGTCAAACCCGCGACGGTTTATCTCGACGTTCTAAAAATGGTTAGAGATCGATTTGATGTTCCGCTCGCCGCTTATCACGTGTCTGGCGAGTATGCGCTGATCAAAGCGGCCGCACAGAAAGGCTGGATTGACGAAGAGCGCGTGATGCTGGAAACACTGACCAGCATCAAACGTGCGGGCGCGGACATTATCCTGACTTACTACGCCCGCGAGGCGATACGCGTCCTCGGTTCGAAGTGAGGCGCGGCAACCCTACCGACCAGGTCTGCTTCTAAGGTCAACACCGCTGGAGAAGATTGCATGAAAATGCGCCCCGGCTTTCAGCGAAAACGCCGTAGAAAGTGCCTGCTGACCGCGTCGAGCCTGCTTTTACTGCTCGCTACGCAAACGATTGCCCAGTCAGGCAGGCGTGCTCCCAAACCCGCGCAACCC
>JBKPJP010000074.1:0-1840 GCA_046730735.1 Acidobacteriota bacterium
GTGGTCACAGTGTTTCCCGACGGCGCGGAACGTTATCGCAGCCAGGGTATTTTTGATGAGTAACAACAACATGGGATTTGCAACTATAGCTATTCATACGGGATCGGAACCCGACGAGGCGACGGGCGCAGTAAGCGTTCCGATCTATCAAACATCGACGTACGCACAGGAATCGATCGGTAAGAACAAAGGTTACGAATACGCGCGCACGCAGAACCCGACGCGCTCCGCAGTCGAACGAAACCTCGCTGCACTGGAAGGCGCGCGTTTTGGTTTTGCATTCGCCTCCGGCATGGCCGCGATCGACGCCACGCTGCGACTCGTAAAAGCCGGCGAGCACGTCGTCGTTTCCGACAACACATACGGCGGCACGGCGCGTCTCTTCAATCGCATACTCGCCAACTACAACGTCGAATTCGATTACGTCGAGACTTCCGAATCGTTGAACGTCGAGGCCGCGATCAAACCAAACACGAGGATGGTGTTTCTCGAAACGCCGACCAATCCGATCATGACCGTTACGGATCTGAAAGAGGTCAGCGAGATCGCGCATCGTGCGGGGGCACGCGTGGTTTGCGACAACACGTTCATGTCGCCTTACCTGCAACGTCCGCTCGAGTTTGGTGTCGATATCGTGGTCCACTCGACCACCAAGTATCTCAATGGTCACTCCGACGGAGTCGGCGGCGTAGTAGTTCTCAACGATGAAGAGGACGCAAACTGGATCGGCTTTGTTCAGAACAGCGCCGGTGCGATCCTTTCACCGTTTGACTCGTGGCTCGTATTGCGCGGCACGAAGACCCTCGCGCTCCGCATGGAACAACACGACAAAACGGGCCGTGCGGTCGCCGCATTTTTGGAGGAACATCCGAAAGTCAGGAAAGTTTATTACCCGGGTTCGGCATCGCATCCGCAGCATGCACTCGCGCGACGCCAGCAAAAAGGTTTCGGTGGTATGGTGTCGTTTGATGTGGGCTCGCTTGCGGCTGCGCGTACGGTGCTGGAGTCTGTTAAGCTCTGCACGTTGGCGGAGAGTCTGGGAGGTGTCGAAACGCTGATTTCACACCCGGCAACGATGACTCACGCTTCGGTCGATGAAGCGAAGCGCCAGCGGCTGGGTATTACGGACGGAATGGTCCGCATCTCGGTTGGGATCGAAGACACGGACGATATAATCGCCGATCTGGATCAGGCGTTGGATAAAATTTAGACGGGTGACAGCAAAATACAGAAGGGTTACAATCTCCCGGTTCTCAGCCTTTTAAGCAGACTTCCTAATAAAGCTCTCCTTTTATGATCGTAGAGTTATACGCCAAATCTGATGTTGGCCGAGTTCGACGTGGTAATGAAGATAATTTTCTCGTACTCGATCTATCAACCGCACAAACATGGACCGGCGGCGCCGACGGCGGCTCCACTCCACCGCAAACCCTGACCCATTTTGATCTGGGTGATAAAGGACTGGTCCTGGTCGTATCTGACGGCATGGGTGGCGCGCTCGCGGGCGATGTAGCAAGCCGCATGGCGGTCGATTCAGTGCGCCAAATGCTCGTCGGTGAAAGCGAGGAGGATTGCGATCCGAATCTCGACCTCGTCGAATGTTTGAAGAATGCGACTCATTACGCCAACACCGCCATTCATCTGAGGAGCCAGGAAGACTCACGTTGCGCGGGTATGGGCGCGACATTCACAGGCGCAGCTATTCGCGGCGATAGTCTCGACTTCGTGCAAGTCGGCGACAGCCGCGGCTACGTCATTCGCAAAGACCAGATTCGTCTCGCGACGAAGGATCAGTCGCTCGTGCAGCAACTGGTTGATGTTGGTCAGATCAGTGAGTCGG
>JBKPJP010000075.1:0-10251 GCA_046730735.1 Acidobacteriota bacterium
GTCTTTCTCTACTCCGACGACGGCACAACCGCCGGTACAGGCGAACGCGGCGAGGTCAGTAATCGCGAGTACTTCGTCAAACTCTCGGAAACAACTGCGCGTTTGGTGGGCCAATCAGGCGGCGAAGGCGCCGCTTATCGCGTCGACTTGCGCCTGCGCCCACATGGCCGCGACGGAGCGCTCGCGTGTTCGTTGCAGGAAGCCGCGCGTTACTACCTGCACACCGCGCAGGATTGGGAACGGCAGGCACTGATTCGCTCGCGCGCCGCTGCCGGTTCACCGGAGCTGTTCACACGATTCAAGGAAGCCGTGACGCCGGCTGTGTTTCGTCCGGATGTGAGTGTGAGCGGCGCGCTCGCGAGTGTCCGGCTGGCGAAGCTAAAGATCGATCGCCAGGTCGAGAAGAAGAGTGGCTACAACGTGAAACTCGGTCGTGGCGGTATTCGCGAGATCGAGTTTATGGCCCAGGCGTTACAGTTGGCCCATGGCGGGCGCGACGAGTGGTTACGCGCGCCGCACACGCTCGTGAGTCTCGGCCGGCTCGCCGATCGCGGCTTTATCACGCAACTCGAACACACCCAGATTTCCGATGCCTACACTTTTCTGCGCATGCTCGAGCACCGGCTACAGATGGAGCATGGCTTACAAACGCATACCGTGCCGGAGAATGACGAAGCGCTCTCACTCGTAGCGCGTCGCATGGGATTTCCGGGTAAGGACGAGTTTCTCGGCGCGTTGAAAACACACACGACGCATGTGCGTCACACCTACGATCGCTTATTTGCAGACGTGGAGAAGATTGACGAGGTGGTTGTCGAGGAAGTCGCGCGTGAGATCCCGACCGACACCGTGGTGGCCATGGACTGTGCGCGTGTTCTCATTGACCACATGGGAGCTGAGTGGTCCGGCAGGATCAAACCGCTCGCTAACCGGATCATCTCGCTGGCAGACAAAACTCTCAACCCGCATCGCGCGTTGATCCAGCTCTTTCGCATCACAGCCTCACTCGCAAAAACAGACGAGCACGTGTTGATTAGCAATGCAAATCTCGACACGTTGCTTCAACTCTGCGGTACGTCGGAGCCGTTCGCCGAAAGGATCGCCGCGAATCCGGCGCTGATCAGTGTGCTCGATACCGCCGCCACGGCCGCTTTGCGTCGTGACTATCGTGCGATGCTGCGTGCTGCGATCGATGCCGAACGCAATTTTCCTGCTGAGCTCGCTGCCTTCCGTTTGCAATGGGCGGAACTGATCGTCGAGATCGCGGCCCTCGATGTCGAAAACGAACTCTCAATCTTTGAAACGAATAGCCTGCAAACCGAATTAGCCACCGCGAGCATGAACGTTGCGTATCTCATCGCGCGCCGCGAGATGGCGCGCCGCTATGGATCGTTCAGCGGTGGTCCGAGAGTGGCGTTTTACGGTTTGGGCCGGCTCAGCACGGGCGGCGTCGACTACGGTTCGGATCTCGACATCCTGATTACCTACGACTCGCTCGTACCCTCGCCGATAAAAACGCTGACGCAGGATGAGACATACTCGCGGCTGGTTGAGTTGATGATTGCAGCACTGTCGAGCATTACGAGAGAAGGTTATCTCTATCGTGTCGATACGCGTTTGCGGCCACACGGCAAGGATGGACCACTCGTCACCAGCTCGGAAGGTTTTCTCGATTATTTGCGAGACGAGAGTGCGCCGTGGGAATGGTTGGCATACGCGAAGTTGCGTTGTGTGGGCGGCGACAACGAGATGGGAAAGATGATCGAGATGCACGCGCGCCATCGAATACATGCAAACGCCGCGAAGCTCGATGCCAACGAATTAAAGACTGTGACACGACACGTGCGCGAACGACTCGAAAAAGAGAAAGGCGTTCGCGGGCGCAGGCTCGGAACCGACATCAAGTATGGACCAGGCGGAATGCTCGACGTCTACTTTGCCGCACGGTATTTGCAGTTGCGAGACGAAGTGCCGGACGAAGGCGAGGATCGATCGACTTCGTTCACGCTTGAACGTTTGCGCGAAGAAGGTTCCTTCACGGAAGAAGACTTTGCGGTGCTGAGCAACGGTTACAGTCTGCTGCGCTCGATCGACCATAACCTGAGATTAATTACACACCGCTCTACACGACTGCCCGACCCGAATCATGTTGCCGCAAAGGACGTGGCGACGCGAGCCGGTTTTGAGTCGGTATCTGAGATGCAGGAAACGGTGACGGAGCAGATGCGAGCTATTCGCGAGGCTTACAATCGGATTCTGAATTAAGCTGCGGATGATGCGGAAGTTTCCTCATACCAGCAGCGCTTGCACCACCGGTGCGTGGATTGACGTTCAGAAAGCGAATACTCCGCTGACGCAGGCAACCGTTTCACGACCTCGCGCTCTTCGTCGTTCAGTTCGGCCCAAGTTTTAAGACCGCGTTCATGGCACCGCGGACAAGAGTCTTTACCAGTCATATGCTTCTCGTGTAACTTAGCAGAGGCGACATGGGAAACCAATTTGTGACCCTGCCGCATCAACGTGTTGGAGAAACGGTTAACGGAGAACAAATGTTTCGAATTAAGGCCTCTTACGCGGATCAATTGGAATTACGGACCACACTTGAAAAGGCCCGTGAGTTTTTCGGCGAGCTCCGTAATTTTGCGGACCTCATGCCCGGTATCGAAGGTATTCGCAAAGAGGCCGGCGGTATCATGCGTTGGGTAGTCCGTACGGAAGTGCCGATCATCGGCGCCGTCCAGGCCACTTTTACAGTAGAAAAAACTGAAGACTCCGCGGAGCGTCTCGAGTGGTCACCAGCGCGCTCCGAAATGAAAAATTACCTGCGCTACGCAGCGGCTTTCGAAGAGCGCGGACAGAAAGTTCTGATCAAGATCGTCCAGCACGTTGAACTGCGCCGCCAACACGCCAAGGACCTGCACCGCTTCGCGATCCTCGTCGGTGAGAGCGCCATCAGCGCCGAAATGCAAAAACGCGTCCGAGAAATGATCAAGACCTTTCTCGAACGCGCCCGCGTAAAACTCGAAGAACTCGAAGGTGAAGAACCCATCGACCAGACGGAGATGCTCGACTCTCCTGCTTAACAGAGCGGGGGCAAGCCCCTCTTCCTGACTTGTTCTTTTCTTAGGTTCCTTTCTTCCTCTGAATTATTGTGCTTGTTAAGACCGAACAAGTCAGGAAGAGGGGCTTGCCCCCGCAGATTCAATCCTCTTTCCGTCTCCCATAACTGATCAGGTTCGCAAACATCCTGTATCCTCCGGGTAATCCTGCCCGTAGCTGTCGATACCAAACGTAACTCGTGTAGATGTAATTTCCCCTGCCGTAAGGCGCTACCAGCAGTCCGCCTCTTAACGGCGGCTCACCTGGATCGTGGGTCGATAAAAGGGCGGCGTAGTGTGGATCCCACTCCTTCGGAAAATAAAGCCCACGCTCCTGCACCCAGCCCGCGAAATCCTTCTGCGTGATCCTGTTGGGAAAGTGCAGCAGCGGATGTTTCGGTTGCAGGAAAGTAACCGGCGCATCTTCCAGAGTGACGCGCTCGTCGCCGAGAATGATCGGATAAGGCGCGAGTTGTGGACGACCCCGCTTTTCATCAGGATTCCACTCACCGGTCTTGCTATAGAAAACGAGCAGCGTGCCACCGTCTTCGACAAACTTCAGCAGTCGCGGGTTGAGTTGAATCAGTTCGTGATGCGCTTCGTAACCGCGATTGTCGATGATGATCGTGTGATACGTCGAGAGGTTCGCTGTCGCAATGTCATTGATGGTCAACTTCGTCGCATCAACACCCAGCGCCGTGAGCGAACGTTCCAGGGTCTCGTCATAACTCGGTAAGTAACCAACCTTCCTGCCGCTAACCACGACTGCTTCGGCATAGACGAGGGGCACCGTCCGTTTCGCGATCGGTTCCCTGGGATTCGGCAGATCGACCGTGATCGCCACACTCAAGCCTTCGTTCGATGCACCCAATATCAGCGGGCTGCGCACCACGAGATTCGCCGTTTCCGACGAGTTGCCGCGGATGGTAAGTTCGCGCCCTGTTTCCAGACTCTGCCCGATGACTCGCACGAGCCCGCGGAAATCCGAAGCGAGATGGTTCTTTAGTTTCACTTTGAACTCGAGCGGCTTCTGTGAAGTGGCTGGAGTAATGACGTAAGGCATGGGCGACACATCAACGATTTCAACCGCGGGCGCGACCTCTCGCTCGGTCTCGTTTCTGATCCTGAACGGAACACCTTCGATCATTAACTCCGCTTCAACCGTCAATGGTTCTCCAAACAGGCGGCCATCGTAAAGATGTTCAGACGAAGGCACAGTCAAACTTGTCGTCTTCGGAGTGACGGCTTTGATTTCCGCGGCAGTTTCAGTCCCCGGCAAAATCTTTTCAGCGGCGTTGAGCTTCGTCTCCACACCGAGACCGCGAAACATAACCTGCTTGATCTGAATCTCAGCCATTCCTGAATTTGCGACGACGGCGTTGAGTCGAGCGTCTTCGCCCGGAACGAGTGCATCGCTTTCCGAAGTCAGTCCAACTGAGGCGCCGCTCGCGGCGGCGAGCGCTTTATCAAGCCGCGACGACATCAGGCTGAATCGCTGGGGATCGATGTCGACAACCTCCTTCGGCGCCGTGAACACTCCGCGCCGTTTCGCGCTCAGCAACGACACCAGCAACTCGAGACGGCGGTCGAGGAATTCAGTCAACGGTTTGCCTTCGATCGCGGGCGCCGCCAATTTGGAAGCGACAGCTTCGGGCAAACTCAATCCGTCGAGCGGTGTTTTCGCATTCTCGGGAAGGGGAGCGGCTGACGGCGCCGAGCGCGCAAGACTGTAACGAATCGGACGCGCGCCACCGGCAGGAACTGTCCTGGGCCATGGTCCCTGCGTCGCGTGTTTGTGCAATCCGGCGAGCGCTTGTTGCGCGTAGGTGGTGCCTCGCACCGGATCTGTCTCGTTCGGATCGAGTGTGACAAACTGCGCGCCCGGTTGAGTATTGGCCGAGGCATCAGCCTGGCCACGCGAGCGCACGAAGAGTCGTTGCACTTGCCACACGCCGGCCTGAGATAGTTGTTCGGGAAACTGTTTCGGATCGGCAGCGGCATCGAAAGCTTGTAAGACTGTGCGACCCGTTGCCTGGTGATGGCCGTGACCGCTCGTCGTATCGTGATTGGTAATGATCACGTCCGGGCGCAGCAAGCGGATCTGAAGCACCATGCGTCGCAGAAGTTCTTTCTCTCCCCAGGCGCGAAACGTCTCTTCGGCGGACTTTGAGAAACCAAAATCACGGAAGCCGAGAAAGTGTGGCTCCGAGCCTTGGACTTCAGCGGCGGCCATCGTTTCGCGTGCGCGAATGACACCGAGTTCTTCGTAGAGCTCGGGACCGACAGCGTTCTGTCCGCCTTCACCAAACGTCGAGAAGAGTGAGACGGTGTGAACTCCGTATTTGCGACGGAGAATGGTAAGCGTGCTGCCGTCTTCGTCGTCGGGGTGTGCGGCGACACACATCACCGTCCACGGGTTTGTCAGATCGAGCAGCGCCTGATGTAACTCCGCTTTTACGAGTCTGTCGCTCGCAGTCGAGTCTTCCGTCTGCGCGTGTGGCTGCTGAGAGAGGAGAAGAAGACACAGCAGCAGTGAGAGATAGGTTTGTAGATGATTTCGAAGTTTCATTAATCGTTCCCGTGTTTCACGCAAAGCCGCAAAGTTTACGCAAAGGCGCAAAGTTTCATGTTCTTCTTAGCGTCTTTGCGTCTTCCTTGGCGCCTTTGCGTGAAAATTCTTATCGCCTCTCGAGACGTCCGGCGACCATCATGCTGATCGAAATAATCACAATCAACACAACCCCATACGCCGCCGCCGCCCCGAGATTGAAGTCCCGTAACTCAGATGCGATCGCAATCGAAATGGGTCGATTCGCGGGTACAAACACCAGTACGGAAGCAACATATTCGCCTAACGCGATCACAAATGCCAGCAGCGTGCCCGCGACCGCGCCCGGCCACACGAGTGGCAAAACCACACGCAGAAATCTCTGCCACGCCGGCGCGCCGAGCGAGCCCGCCGCCTCTTCGAGCGTGGGGTCGAGTTGTTCCATACTCGCCTGCAACGCCCGCACGACGAGCGGCATGAATCTCAGGAAATAGACAACCGGCAAAATCCAGAACGTTCCTACGAGCACAAAAGAACCCAGCAACGCGCTTGGCTGCCCGTATGCCTCAGCCACCGAAACGGCAACGACCGTGCCCGGCAACGCCCAGGGGATTAGCACCAGCAACGACAACAATCGCCGCCACCCTTCGCCGAAGAATCGCGACTGGCGTGCCTGCCGCCGCAACAACGTGACGATGCAGAAACTCCAAATCAGCGCCGCCGCCGCCGCGATTGCCGACATGGTGAAGCTGTTGAAGAAAACTTCCGCCGCCTGCGGATCGCCGAACAGTCGCTGGTAGTTTGCGAATGTGTAAGCGGCGGGCAGAGTCTGCGTGGTCCATGATCCTTCCTGCGCGAAACTAACGAGGAACAGAGTTGCCACCGGCAAGACTAAAACAATCGCGAAGAACACAGCGACGATCGTCGCTACTGCACGTGCCGCGCCACTGCCGATACTCGCGCGACGCCTCGGCGCGCCCTTCATCGCCGCAGCCGCAAACCTGCGCGTCCCTTCATAACGTTGGAAAACGATCAGCGCCGCCAGTGAGATGATCGCCAGCACGACCGTTTCGGTGATGGCGATAACGAAGTCGCCGCGTTGTCGTGCCCTGAAGATCTCGAGTGTCAATATGCGCACGTCGCCGCCGAACAACAGTGGCGCGCTGAACGAGGCCATTGAAGTCATGAATGTCAGCAGTGCTGCGGCAAGCAGTGATGGCGTGAGCTGTGGTAGCAGAACACGCCTGGTAACGGTGAACGGCGAAGCTCCCAGGACGCGCGCTGCTTCAGCGAGACTCGCATCGATCCGCCGCAGTCCCGCGCCCGTGAGTACGTAGAAAAACGGGTACATCGTGTAAGTATGGAAAAGCAGGAGCGCGGGCCAACCACGCAAACGCCACGGTGGATTTTGAAGTCCGAAGAGATTCTGAATGCTGTGGGCCAGAATTCCTGATTCGCCCACGAGAAAAATAAACGCCACCGTGCCGACGAGTGGCGGCAGAACGAGCGGCAGCGCGGCAAGCGCGGCGAATATTCGCCGTCCCGGGAATGTGAAGCGTTCAAAAAGAAATGCAAGCGGCACGCCGACAAGCGCACACAACACAACCGTGCCGATCGAAAGCCCGAGACTGCTGACGATCGATTCGATCACGAAACTTTGCGAAAGGACCTCGCGATAGTTTGCGAGCGTCCAACTCCCGTCGCGTTGAAACGAACTGATCAGTACTGAGAGATTTGGATAAACGACTCCGTAAAGGAGAACGACAGCCGTGATCAGAAACAAAGCCACGGATCTCCCACGGATGCTCTTCATTAATTTTGCAGAAGGGTTAAATGATCTGGCGAGAGGATCACGTTGCACGGCTGATTTACTTCGAGCCCGTTTGTGCGGAGGACGAGTGATTCGAGCAACAGACCGTTTGCGTCCACGCGAACAGTGGAGGTGGCGCCGGAGAAAACGATCTCGCGAATGGTTGCGGGGAGGGTGTTAGTGGCGCCGTTGCTGCCGGTGCTGAGCTGTACGTGCTCGGGTCGAATCGCGAGATAGACAGGCTTGTTCAGTGGCGCGAGCTCATCGTGTCTGACCGGCATGCGGAGCGTGTGTTCGCCTTCGAGGGTCTTGAACTCACCATCGGCCGTCTTGCTCGAACTCAAACGCATCGCTTTGATCAGGTTGTTGCGACCGAGAAAACTCGCCACTGAGATTTCCGCGGGTTGCTCGTAGAGTTCGCGCGGACGGCCGGTCTGCATGAGTTTTCCCCCAACCATCACGCTGATGCGATCGCAGAGTGCGAATGCTTCTTCCTGATCGTGAGTGACGTAAACAGCCGTCAGGCCGAGACGTGTGACGAGCTCGCGCAACTCGCTCCGTGTTTCTTCACGAAGAGACACGTCGAGATTCGAGAGTGGCTCGTCAAAGAGCAGTAACGCCGGTTCGATTGCGATCGCGCGGGCAATCGCGACGCGTTGTTGCTGGCCGCCGGAGAGTTCGTCGACGGCACGTTTGCCGTAACCGGGCAGTTGGACCAACTCGAGCGCGCTGGTCACGCGTTCGTCCATTTCAGCTTTCGTTTTGTGACGCGCGCGCAGGCCGAAAGCAACATTCTCGTAGACGTTGAGATGTGGAAATAGAGCGTAGTTTTGAAAGACCATGCCGAATCCGCGGCGTTCGGGTGGGAGATTGGTAATGTTAGTGCCCTGGAATTCGATTGAACCCGAGTCAGGTCTCTCGAGACCGGCAATCATGCGCAACGTCGTCGTCTTTCCGCAGCCCGATGGACCAAGCAGGCCGAAGAACTCGCCTTGCGCAACGTCGAGAGAGACGTCGGCAACGGCGCGCGTCGTCCCAAAAGTGCGGGACACATTTTTTAGCGAGAGAAAGGCCACTATCTAATTGCGATCACGAATTTCGGTGTCCCAGTATCTTAACCAATCATTCCCATTCTTGCGCAAGAGGTCCCAATCTACAGGGAGTTCCTTGAAAGGCTCATTCATCCAGCCGGGCAGCTTCGAGCGGTCGAGATCTGTGCGTACCGGGATGCGATAAAACTTCTCCGCCGCGTAAGTCAAACTCTCGGGCGTCGTCACAAACTCGTAGAAGCGTTTAGCCTCTTCAACGTTTGGACCACCACGAATGATCGCGATGCCGTCAACAATCACGGGCGTGCCGCTGCTCGGCACTGTGTAACCAACCGGAAGGTTCTTCTGCTCTTTGAAAAGACGAACGTCAGGCATGTCCCAGAGCGTGATCAGTCCCTCGCGGCGCGCGAGTTTCTGCATCAACAGAGTTCCATCAGCGGTGTACTCGTGAACGTTTGCATCGAGCTTGCGCAACCACTCGTAACCCTTATCGGGCGAACCCGTGTCTTTGTAAAACCTCAGGATCATCGCGCCGAAGATCGCGCGCATCGTGTCAGACGGATTCGGATTTCGAATCAACACTTTGTCGCGCCACTTCGGATCGAGCACATCGTCCCAATCATGCGGCGCATCCTGCGCGCTGACAGCTTCGCTGTTGTACGCGATGACCTGCGGCGTTTCGTAAGTGCCGTACCAGAGGTCCTTCGGATCGCGTGCGGTCTCGGGAACTTTGTCGGCCCACGTCGGGCGAAACTCGAGTAACAAATTCTCTTCAGCCGCAGTTTGAAAAGTCGTGTGCGACGCACCCCACCAGAGATCCGCCTGCGGTCGATTTCGCTCGACGCGCACGCGTTCTAGAATCTGGCGCGAGCCCATGTCGAGAAATTGCACTTCGACATCCGGATGCTGTTGGTTGTAGCGCGCGACGAAATCTTTCAGGAGGTCCTGGCCGTGCGGCGTGTAGATCAGTAGACGGTTTTTGTTACCCGAACCCGAGCGGCAGGAGAGTAGTAGCGATACGACGACAAGTACGGGTACTATCAAAAAGAGCTTTTGGCGCATCAAAGGCATGCTATCACGTTTGGAGGCTCAACGATGTCCACACTCAAACGCAGAATTTTCAGGGCCGGCGGCTGGGGAATCGCCAAACGGCTCATCAAACCTATTCCCATCGTTGGGTCGATCTTTGCCTTTGGACTGGCGGGCTATGAGATTAAAAAGAAGGGTCTGCTGCCGGGCGCTGTTCACGTCGGTTTGGACGTGACGCCTGTGGTAGGCACGGCCAAAGGCGTCGTCGAACTCTTCACCGGCGATCTAATTCCTGACAAAGCAGATCGGCGTAAATCCGTCGTGACATCCGTGGCTAAGACGCACTGATTGGCGGTCGCTCAGTGAAGGGACGCGTCTGTTCGTAACCGTGGCTTAGTTTGAGCAGCATCGGTTCGGACCAGTATGGACCAAGCAACTGAAATCCGATCGGCAGACGTTCTATCGATAGACCACACGGCACACTGATTCCGGGAACACCAACGAGATTCGCGGTGACGGTGTAGATGTCGTTCAGGTACATCGCGATCGGATCGTCCACCTTCTCCCCGAGCGCGAACGCAGGTGTTGGCGATGTGGGCGTGATGATCGCGTCGCAACGTTTGAACGCCTCGAGAAAGTCGTTCTTGATCAGCGTGCGCACCTGTTGCGCCTTGCGATAATAAGCGTCGTAGTAACCTGCGGAGAGCACGTACGTGC
>JBKPJP010000076.1:0-4031 GCA_046730735.1 Acidobacteriota bacterium
TCGACGCCCAACTGTAACGGCAACGTCCAGCCGGCAACGTCGTACGGACGTTCAGCTTCACCTAGCGGGGTCAGTCTGTTTGGATAGATCTGTGGCTCGAAGAGTGCCAGCACATTTTGTCGCTGGGGTTGGGCCAAAAAGATAATGTAACTGCCTAACGGCACCTCCTGCATCGCCGAAGATACGATAGTAGCCAATCTTCTGTACGAACCAATCTTCTCCGCGACGGGATTCACTCTACGCACGACTAGTCTTGCTAAAAGAACATGCAGCTCCTGGTCCAGGCGAAAAACCTCCACGCCCTGATCGATCAAGCTGCCGATCAATTTCGCGACTGCTTCATCGCGCGCCTGCCCGGCTGGAATCAAGTAAGCTGTCACATCACCCTTGTTGCCCGGTGATTCGCTATTCGTTCGACCGAGTTCGTAGAAGTTGCGCAAGTACTCGGCGCGAAACTTCGACGCCATCTCGAGAATCGAGCGACTCGAGATCATTTCCATCGACATGATGTCGCGCGGGCGCCACTCGCCTGCCGGCCACGGATCAGGAAAATTGGTTGTTACTTCAGTCGCGTTGCGCATGCCGCGCGTGCTCGATCTCGCGAGCTGTTCGGTCGTGACCATAGTAGGCGTCATGAGTCTCGCGCTGGCTGCTTCGGAAAGAATGCCGATCGAGTTGTGAAAATAAGGCGCGGTGCGGAAGCCGCCGTGCCACCAAGTGTCGTAGAGTGCGTTTGTCAAAACGCCCTTAAACCCCGCGGCCTGAAGATCCGCCGCGACCTTGTGACCGATAAGTCCGACTTGCCGCAGTAGCAATGGGGAGATATTCGGATTCGGCGGATCGTAAAACGGCGGAATAAAGAATCGCGATCCGTTCGAGCCTTGCTGGTGTACGTCGTAAACGATCTGTGGAAACCACTCGTGCCAGAGCAAACGCGTGATGAGTTGTGTCTCTTTGAGATTGAGCATGAACCAGTCGCGATTATCGTCGTGACCGGCGTAGTGGTGATAAAGCTCCGGCGGTTCTCGTCCTTCGTAAGGTGTGCCGAGTGTCTTGCGATACCAGTTCGCGACGATGTCGATGCCGTCGGGATTAGGCGAAGGAATCAGCAATAGAATAGTGTTCTGCAAGATCGCTCGCGTGTCCGCGTCCTGTGCGGTTGCGAGCTCGTAGGCGAGTTGCATCGACATTTGTGAGGCGACGATCTCTGTTGAATGAATCGAGCATGAGATCGTCACGACCACTTTGCCGTTTGCGAGCAGACGATCGCGTTGGAAACTGCTGGTAACCTTGCGTGGATCGGCGAGTTGCTGCTGGATCTCTTTGTATTTTGGCAGAGCCAGTATATTCTCACGCGCGCTGATGAAGGCGACGATGAGCGGACGTTTCAACGTTGATTGGCCCAGCGTCTGGACCAGCACGCGATCGGAGGCGCGGTCGAGGCGTTCGAAGTAATCCGTAATTTGAGACCAGCCTGCCACAGTGCGATCGTCGCCCGGCTTAAAGCCGAGGACGGATTTCGGAGAAGGAATGACAGCCGGTTGAGAAGCGGATCTTTGGGCAAACGACGTTACAGAGCAAGCGGCAAGCAACAGCATCAAAGCCAAGCAGGCGACTACCGATCGTTGGCTAATCATCCCGGGTTCCTTTGTTTACAGACTTAGATGGAAGAGAACGCTGCTATAGAGAAAACTACGGCGCAGGAGTCTAACATACCCGGCCGCCGCAGTTTTATGCGACGTCTGCATTACTGGTGGTCGTTGTTTGTAGCGGGCGCGCTGCTGGGTCTGCTGGGGCCGCCGATACTGCTGTTTTCCTGGCTCGTTAACAAGCATGAACTGGTTTACCCGTGGGCGCTGTTCGGCGCCAGAAATTGGTTGCGATTAAGCGGCGTTCGCGTCGAGGTTCGTGGGCTGGAGTTACTCGATCCGAAACAGACGTATGTTTTTGTTTCCAATCACCGCTCGTATTTGGATACGGCGGCGATGTTTGTTTACAACGGGCGACGAATCGGGTTGTTGGCA
Organism: Acidobacteriota bacterium; assembly: GCA_046730735.1. Classification (GTDB taxonomy): domain Bacteria; phylum Acidobacteriota; class Blastocatellia; order Pyrinomonadales; family Pyrinomonadaceae; genus PSRF01. Next base: position 2,025 of record JBKPJP010000076.1, read on the forward strand.
AAGAAAGAGCTTTTGAAGGTGCCGGTACTGGGTGTCGGAATGGGGTTTGTGAATGTGATGGCGATCGATCGGACGAATCGAGAGAGTGCGATTCGGACGACGGAAGCGGCGGCGAAGCGGATTCAGTCAGGAGTCTCATTTGCCGTGTTTGTAGAGGGGACGAGAGCGAAGCCGGGTGAGTTGTTGCCGTTCAAGAAGGGTGCGTTCTACATGGCGAGACAGGCGGGCGTGCCGGTGGTTCCCGTGGCGATCAAAAATTCCGATGTGTTGATGGGCAAGGGAACTGGTGAAGCGAGAGCGGGCACTCTGGAGATGGTGATGCTGCCGCCCGTTGGGACATCCGACATCGAGACTGATGAGGATATGAATCGATTGGTAGCCTCGGTGCGCGCTTCGATCGCTGCCGAGCTGGGAGCAGAATAGGTGGGAGTCTTGATTGATCGATTTCTCTGCGGTCCTCTGCGTATCTCTGCGCTCTCTGCGTTTAGTTACCTTTTAACGCAGAGGGCGCAGAGATACGCAGAGGGCCGCAGAGATTGCTACTTGAAATCGTAGGTTATCGTTCCTGTAATTTTAACCGTGATTCCGTCCTGTGTCGTTGGTGGAAAGATCGCCTGGCGCGCCGCGGCTTCGGCAGCCTCACGCAGTACGGCTGGTCCATTCAACGCTTGCGCCGAGACTACCTTTCCGTTCTCATCAACCACAACCCGCACAGTAATGCGTCCCGAAGCTTTTAGTCGTTTCGCTTCCTCCGAATACACCGGTTTCGGCAGTGAGATCGCTTTGGCGTTGAGCACGCCGGCCTCAACGGGTTTTGTAATGCCCGTCGAACTACTCGTCGAGTCGTCATTCTCACCAATCTCAGTAACCTTCAACGTTGCGCGCGAAGGTGTGAAGTCTGTGTAGCGGACTTTCATGCGCACATGAATCGAACCACCATTGTCAAAAATCAATTCTTCATCAGCGTACGAATAAGTCGGAAACCAGTAACGGCCATCGATGTGTTCGCGATAAGTCTCGACTGTGGGAAATTTATTCTCTTTGGTTTCCGGAACGCCTTTACCTTTTGTCTTCACGATCTGTAGATCCTGATCGTCAACCCAGACGCGCCCTGAGAACAGTCGCTCACCCTTCTTCGGTTTCGGCATGATCTTCGGAGTTACATCGAAGATGTATAGATTGAGCTCGTCAATCTTTTCTTTGCCGACGTAACGGAAGTTGTATAGATCGGCTTTCGAGGGCTCGAGAGCAAATGGATTAACACCACCCAGATCGTCGATGTCCTCCTGGGTGATCTCAGTCATCGACGGCATCGGAAAGAAACTGATCTTCTCGTAGCGATTTCCCTGATCGTCAAAGGTGAAGTTGGAAACGCGATGATACTCACCGATCACCTGACCACCCATGCCGATGCTTTGAATCAACGCGTCGCGTTTGAATGAATAGCTATTGAGCGCACGGCGAAATTCTGCTTCCTTGATGGTGAAGCTGCGAATGATGCGCGCGGTGTCGATATTATCGGGTGGTCCAGCGGCTACGGTTTGGGCCTGGGCCGATGCATTGAGGGCCATAAGGACCACGAGGGCCACAGCGGCAATGAACGGAGAAATCCTCATAACTCTCTTCATATCTACCTTAAAGAGTGAATAAAACATCCCGAATAGTGGATTCTGACTGTTCTCAGATGCGTGAAGGAAAGAGTCCTGTTGCCAGCCGAAACGAGAGGTCCGGGAATCCCGGAGGTCAGAATGCCATTTTTCTGTTGCAAAATTTCCTGCATCTAGTGTAATGTGCCTGTACTAGAATAAGTTATAACTTGACTAGCGGCACGATTGACAGTGAAAAGGAGCCCGGTTGACCTCGAAAAATCGCGGCTCAGCTAGTTTGAAAACAAAGTTTCTCAAGGTCCTCATGTCGGCAACAGGCACTCGTCCCAAAATCCGTGGAGCTTTACGGCGCGGGAGCGCAGACGTGACGCCGAGCGGCGGCGTTGCTTACACGGCGCGG
>JBKPJP010000077.1:0-1421 GCA_046730735.1 Acidobacteriota bacterium
CAAAACATGTGACCCAGGCAGCTGCTTTTCGGGCAATTGACAAGCATCGTCAAATTGAGATCGACACTCGTCTTAAGCTGATATTTAATCCGCGGTGTCCGTGTTTATCTGTGGCCGGTCATCGTAGTAGCGATATTGAGCTGACAGGAGTAAATCGGCTTCGTCGCTGCTTGCTGTTTGAGCGGCCATCGTGCCGTCGAGTTGTTCGTAGAGCGGTGGGGGGATTTCGGCGAACTCCGCCATGGGACCATAGATTTGATCCACGCCTTCCTTAAACACGTCTCCAATCAAGAGGTTGATGATGTGCACGCGCTCTTCCGGATACTTCCGCAGAAACCCTGAGAAGCTGAAGCCATCGTTGTAGAACGCGTAGACCAATTTGCGCATCGACTCAATCCCGCGGTCGAGTTTCGCCTGGTACTGGCCGAGGCGCGCGGCCGAGAAGTCGTCGTGATTGAAAGCGTCGTGAATGGCGTCCGCGGCGAGCTCCGCCATCTTCAACGCCAGCAATACGCCCGACGAATAGATCGGATCGAGAAACCCATAGGCGTCTCCGATGAGAATAAAGCCGTTGCCGGCGTTCTGCTTGGAACGATATGAGTAGTCGAGGATCGAATAGATCTTATCGACGCGAGTGCCTCCGGCGACACGCCTTCGGACTGACTCACACTTCTCAATCTCTTCGTTGAAGATCTTCGCCAGATCCTGGCCGCGATTCTTCAGCAGGTACTCGGGATTGGCGACGATGCCGACACTCGTGATGTCGTTTTCGAGTGGGATGTACCAGAACCAACCGCCACTACCGGGCTCGGTGCGCAGCACGAGCGTCGCGCCACCATTGAGATCCGGTTCGCGATGCGCATCTTTGAAATAGGAGTAGAGCACCGCCTTCTTGAGTTTTGGATCGCGGACGCGCCAGCGAAACTTGTTCGAGAGCATCGCGGCCTGTCCGGTAGCATCGACAACCACTTTCGCAAAGAACTTCTCACGCGTGGCGTCCTGCATCTGCACTTCAACGCCGACAGCCTTGTCGCCCTCGAAAAGCACCTGTTTGACAAGCACACCCTGATGGACCACCGCGCCCTGTTCGGCGGCGTGATCGATCAGCAGGTGGTCAAACTGCGCGCGTGTGATCTGCCAGGTAACAGCGCTTTCGTGATGCACGGCTTCAAAGAAATAGAACGGGCGCGATTCCTTGCCGGCCGAGTTGGCAAACTGCACGCTGTACTTGCGTACAAACGGGCTTGCCTTGAGTTTTTCGAGCACGCCGAGCCGGCGAAAGGTCCAGTAAGTATCAGTCATCAACGACTCGCCGATGTGATGACGCGGAAATACTTCTTTCTCGAAAACGATTACCTGGCGGCCTTCGCGCGCGAGTATGCCGGCAACGGAACTCCCTGCGGGTCCACCACCCATTACAA
>JBKPJP010000078.1:0-12887 GCA_046730735.1 Acidobacteriota bacterium
GTCGCGAATGTGCCGAGTTATCGACTTGTGACAAACGTGACGGTCGAAGTCCCAGGGATAGGGCCAGTGACGGGCGATGTTGCGTGGGGCGGTAACTGGTTTTTTCTCATTAAGGAACACACGTATGAATTAGCGCTCGAAAATCTCGACCAGTTGATGGATTTTACTTTGCGAGTGCGAGCGGCATTGGCCCACGCAGGAATTACCGGAGACGACGGACACGAGATCGATCACGTCGAACTTTTTGCGCCCTCGAAACTCGCCGGCGTTGACAGTAAGAACTTCGTGTTGTGTCCGGGTAAAACTTACGACCGCTCGCCGTGCGGCACCGGCACCAGCGCCAAGCTCGCGTGTCTCGTAGCTGATGGAGAACTGACCGAGGGCGACGTGTGGCGGCAGGAAAGCATTGTCGGCAGTGTTTTCGAAGGCCGCGTAAAAGTGATCGACAACCTCGTGCATCCGCGTATCAAAGGCTCTGCGTTCATCACGGCCGAGTCGGATCTGATTATTGACGAGCGCGATCCGCTGGCGATGGGCATCCCGAGATGAGTTATGACGTAGTGATTATCGGCGCCGGCATTGTCGGAGCCGCGTGTGCGGCGGAGTGCGCGCGCGAAGGATTGAGCGTTGCGATCGTAGAGGCTGGGATTGTTGGTGGCGGCGCGACTGCGGCGGGCATGGGCCATCTCGTTGTGATGGACGATTCGGAAGCTCAGTTTGCGCTTACGCGTTACTCGCAACAGCTTTGGGATGAAGTCAGCAACGAACTGCCGCGTGAAGTTGAACACGATGCGTGCGGCACGATCTGGATCGCCGCTGACGGCGAGGAGATGGCCGAAGCGCAGCGCAAGGCGAGGTTCTATTCCGAGCGCGGTGTCGTAGTTCAGATGCTTGACGCGCAGGCGTTGCGAGAGGCTGAGCCGAGCTTGCGAGAAGGTTTGGTTGGCGGGCTGCGTGTGCCGGGCGACAGCGTGATCTATCCGCCGTGTGCGGCGCAGTTTTTTGTAGACAAGGCGCGAGCGCGCGGCGCCGAAGTCTTCCTCGGTTGTGCGGTTGAAGCTATCGATACCGATCGCGTTCGCCTGCGGAATGGAACTTCGATTTCCGCCGGATTGATCGTTAACTCCGCGGGGAGTTGGTCGCCATTGTTGACGCCGGGGTTGGAAGTCAGGAAACGCAAGGGACATCTGGTCATCACGGATCGATATCCGAAGTTTCTGCGACATCAGCTCGTGGAGCTTGGTTATTTGAAGAGCGCCCACTCGTTGACGGCGGAGTCAGTGGCTTTCAACATTCAACCGCGCAAGACGGGACAGTTGTTGATTGGCTCGTCGAGGCAGTTTGAGGTTGATGATACGGCTGTCGATCCGTCGATTCTCAGGCGCATGCTCGAACGCGCGGTCGAGTACCTGCCCGGCTTGCGCAAGTTCTCTTCGTTACGAACGTGGACCGGATTTCGCGCGGCGACACCAGACAAACTGCCTTTGATTGGACCACACGGCGAACACCCTCGTCTCTATCTCGCAACCGGACACGAAGGCCTTGGAATTACAACTTCGCTCGGCACCGCCAGGTTGCTCCTCGCCCAGATCATGAATCGTGAGCCGGCCATTCCCGTCGCGCCATATTTGCCGGCGCGTATGCAGGAGTCGCTCCATGCCTGAAACGGTGACCGTCGTGGTCAACGGTGTTTCGGTAACGATGACTGTGGGCAGCATGGTGGCGGCGGCGATTCTCAAAGCAGGAGTTACTACGTTTCGTCGTTCGGTGTCAGGTGAGCCACGTGGTCCATTGTGTGGCATGGGGCGTTGTTTCGAGTGTCGCGTGACGATCGACGGCGAAGCGCACTGTCGCAGTTGTCAGACGGTTTGCAAAGACGGAATGGACGTGCGCACTGATGAGTGATGTGTTGGTGATCGGGGCCGGACCGGCGGGGCTCGCGGCGGCGTATCGCGCGGCGCAGGCAGGGTTGCGCGTCACTGTCGTCGATGATAATGCGGCGGCGGGCGGACAGATCTGGCGCAGCGAACTTGCGAAACCGCCTTCGCGTGAAGCGCAAGTGTGGTTTGAGAAGGTTCGCAGTGCTGATATCAGGTTTATCAACGGCGCACGCGTGTTTCAGCAACCGCGGGTGGGAACACTGTTAGCAGAAACGCCATCGGGCGTGCGTGAGTTGAGTTATACCAATCTTGTTTTGGCAACCGGCGCATGCGAGCGGTTCCTGCCGTTTCCCGGTTGGACCTTGCCGAACGTGATGGGCGCAGGTGGTTTGCAAGCGCTCGTGAAGACCGGATTGCCGATCGAAGGGAAACGCGTTGTAGTCGCCGGCAGTGGTCCATTGCTGCTGGCGGTCGCTGCTTACCTGCGAGGGCGCAGTGCGGAGGTGTTGTTGATTGCGGAACAGGCGTCGCAACTGCAACTGGCGAAATTTGGACTCAGCCTCGTTGGTAAGATGTCGCAAGCGTTTAGTTTGAAACGGCAGTTGCGAGGTGTTGGGTATTTGAGTGGATGTTGGGTGACAGCAGCACACGGCGCCGACAAACTCGAAAGCGTGACGTTGGGTCGAGGAGGGAAGCGTTGGCAGGTGTCGTGTGATTATCTTGCGTGTGGGTTTCATCTTGTGCCGAATGTTGAGCTCGCGGAGTTGCTCTCGTGTGTGGTTGAAAACGGTGGGGTTAAGGTTGATCAATTTCAGCAGACCAGCGTTGGGAATGTTTACGGTGCGGGAGAGGCGACCGGAATCGGTGGGTTGGAACTATCGCTTGTTGAAGGTGAGATCGCCGGACTTGCCGCGGCTGGAAAACACGATGAAGCGCGCGGTTTATTTCCGGTTCGCGAGCAGCAGCGAAAATTTGCGGAGCGGTTGAACCGGACGTTTGCGTTACGCGAAGAGCTGAAGCATTTGGCTGCGAACGAGACGATTGTCTGCCGGTGTGAAGATGTTACGTTTGAACGTTTGCGCGAATATGATTCGTGGCGCGCGGCGAAGTTGCAGACGCGCTGCGGTATGGGACCATGCCAGGGGAGAGTTTGCGGCAGCGCCGTTGAATTTCTGTTTGGCTGGCGTGCTGAGTCAGTCCGGCCGCCGGTGTTACCAGTTAGGGTGGAGAGCTTGATATGAAAATGAAATGGACGGGCGTGATGCCTGCGACGACGACAGCGTTTGACGAGCATCTCGCGATCGATCACGCGTTCGTAGCGCGACACGCCAAGTGGCTAATTGATAAAGGGTGCACTGGCATCGTCACGCCTGGTTCGCTAGGCGAGAGTGCGACGCTGAGTTTCGATGAGAAGATCGCGCTGTGGAAGACGCTCATCGACGCGGTCGGCGAACGGGTGCCGGTGGTGGCCGCGATTGCTTCGTTGAGCACGGCCGAGGCCGTGCGTTTGGCTCAGCAGGCCGCGGATGTTGGTTGCAGTGGTTTGATGGTGTTGCCGCCGTACGTTTATGGCGGTGATTGGCGCGAGATGAAAGCGCACGTCGTAGCCGTGTTTCGTACGACAAAACTCTCCTGCATGCTCTACAACAACCCCGTCGCTTACGGCACCGACTTCCTGCCGCAACAGATCGCGGAGCTCGCCGCAGAGCACGAGAATTTCGAAGCTGTAAAAGAGTCGAGCACTGACGTGCGACGCATCACGTGGATACGGGAGTTGATTAGTGACCGGCTGGCGATCTTCGTTGGTGTTGATGATGCGATTGTCGAAGGCGTCGTGATGGGCGCGGTTGGTTGGATCGCGGGCCTCGTGAATGCGCTGCCGGAAGAGTCGGTCGCGCTTTTCAATTATGCGATGGAGCGCAATGCCGATAAGGCGCTTCGGTTGTACCACTGGTTCCTGCCGCTGCTGCGCATGGACACGGTGCCGAAGTTTGTGCAGTTGATTAAGCTGGTCCAACAGGAAGTCGGGATGGGTAACACGCGCGTCCGCCCACCGCGACTGGAACTCGCCGGCGCCGAACTCGACGAAGCGCTAAAGATAATACGAAATACATTTAGCCACAGATGAACACAGATTAAAAATCGGATTTTTTATCCGTGTAATCTGTGGCTCAAAGCATCCGCAGTACGGACGCCGTGGTCGAATGCTTCTTCGAAAAGCGCGACGCCGCTGAGTTCCGAGTGTGCGAAGTGAATTGCTCGATACGGCTTTGCAGCTTCGCGCCGCGCTTGTCCCCACATGAAGCCTGTGCGCGGGCGGATCATCGCGTGACCCCAGCGCATCACGTCCAGACGTTCGACGAGATCGCGAATATCCGGATGTGCGCGAGAGAGATCGGCGAGAGCGATTTCAGCCCAGCCGCGCCAGTCAGTTTCCAACAGGCGCGTGCGCGCGATGCGTGGGTCCTCATCGCAAAGCGGGTAGTAATAGGTAAACACGGTTGGGCCACGATCGAGTCCGCGTTGATGCGTGGCGACAACGTACCCGAGCGACGGGCTCTCATAGAGAACATTGTCCCAGGCGAGCGGAAAGTCACGCTGCGAAGTCGGGCGCGGGCGATCCTTGAGGGTCAGGTTCGCCACCATCCAGGCGCCGAAATGAAACTCAGCGATGTGCGGTGGCGGGTTGTCGCGATACGGGCGCACGATGTAGCGCGCCATACACTGTGGCGCGGCGAAGATCACGCGCGCCGCGTGAAATCCGCGGGGTGCACGTCCTTCCTGATCGAGGGTGACGACGTCAACGCCGCTATCGGTTGGAACAAGCTCGACTGCCGCTCGATCGAGTTGAATATTTGTTTTTGCTTTTTCGAACAGATGTTGGACCAAACGCCCGTTGCCTTCGGGCCACGTAATCAGCGACTGCGACTCAACTCCGGGCGTCAACACGCGCGAGCAGAAGTAAAACAGCCCGGCCCAGGCGCTCGTTTGTTCGAGCGTCATGCCGTAATCGTCGCGACAGGCGTAATCAACCCACCAGCGCAAGCGCGGACTCGTCAGTCCGCGCGCGTTGAGCCAATCAGCCATCGACATTCGATCGAGTGCAGTTACGTCCGTCTCGTCGGAGCACGCGGACACCGGTAACGTAAAAGCGCGGCGACCGCGCGCGTCGCGCCACGCGGTCCAGTGGTCCATCTCGGCATTGAACTTCGCGAACTGCTGTTTGTCGTCGTCACTCTCGCCGGCGTGAAGATAGAGGCCTTCGTACCAGCGACCTTTGTAGAAGACGCGCTCCTCCGGATCGCGACAGAGAAACTGTTCAGCGATGACAGGCTCGCCATGTTGATCTTTTCCCTCGACGACACCCATCTCCTCCAGCAGCGACACGAGCGGCGCGTTCTCTTTCATCGGCGCGGGGATGTAGTGTGCGCCCCAGGGAAACGAGATCGTTCGATTCGAACCCGAGCGCGACGTGCCACCCGGCGCGCGCTCGAGTTCGATCAAAACAAAGTCTTTGAAACCGGAATTTTGTAAACGCCAGGCAGCACTGAGACCAGCTACACCACCGCCGACGATCACGAGGGGGATGTTGGACCATGCCTCCTGAGGAACTTCGACGCGCAGCCCGTCACGCAAGCGGTGCCCAAACACATCCGAAGCGCCGACGATCTCACCTGGCGGAAGCGGTGGTGTGTCGTTGCGCCGGCACGCCGCCAGCGCTACTGGAAGACCAAGAAAGGCTGCGAGAAGTTCGCGACGATTCATAAAAGAAAAGTTTCACGCAAAGGCGCAAAGAGAAAACGCAAAGCCGCAAAGAAGTACCCGCGCCTTTGCGTCTTCACTTTGCGCCTTTGCGTGAAAAATCATTCGAAGCGTTTCCACTCGCCCTCGTAATAGCGGACGAGCGCCTGATTATCGAGGCGGTTGATCTCCACCGGGATCGGCTCGATGTCCTTCGAAAGCGTGAACATCGAGACGAGTGTCTGATCGTCAAGAAACTTCAAACCCGGCATCGGATTGCGTGGGACGTCGAACGCCGACGAGCGCGCGAGCGCATAACCCCATAGCCCGAAGCTCGGCACGGCCGTGTAATAAGGCCTCACGAAAAACCCCGCCGCCTCGAGCGTGCGGATGATGCACCAGTAAGAATTGCGCGCAAACATCGGCGACGTCGATTGCACCGAGACCGCCGCGTCATTCGTGAGACGCGATTTCAACAATCGATAGAAGCGCGTCGTGTAGAGTTTTCCGAGTGCGAATGTGTTTGGATCGGGGAAGTCTACGATCGCAGCGTCATAAGGCGCCTCAGTCGTGTCTTCGACCCAGATGAATGCGTCTTCATTGATAACCTGCACGCGCGGATCGTTGAAGGACCCTTCGTTCAACTTCGCGAGCGGCGGGAAGCGACTCGAAAGCTTCGTCATCTCCGGATCGAGATCCACGAGCGTCACATGTTCCACCGATGGATACTTCAGGATCTCACGCAACGCGAGCCCGTCACCGCCGCCCAACACGAGCACGCGCCGCGGGTTGCCAGCGAGCAACATCGCCGGATGTACGAGTGCTTCGTGATAGCGATACTCGTCAGTCGAACTGAATTGCAGGTTGCCGTTTAGAAATAGTTGAAACCCGGCGCGGCCGCGCGTGATGACGATGCGTTGATAATGCGTGTCTTTCGTGTAGACGATCTCGTCGGCAAACATCTCGTCTTCGGCAAGCGACGTGATCTTGTTTGCCTTTACGAGAGCAACCAACAATAGCGCCAGCACGAGCAATGCTTTGACGCGCAGTCCGGTAACGCTGCCTTTGATCAGCGGCCGCAGCAGCCACGTACCCCACAACGCGACGCCCGCGTTGAGCATGCCGAAGATTAACGACGTGCGAATCAAGCCAAGCCGCGGCACGAAGAGAATCGGAAACAGGATCGAAGCGACGAGCGCGCCGATGTAGTCGAAGGCGAGCACACGCGAGACGAGCTCTTTGAATTCGATCTCGTCTTTCAGGATGCGCAGCAGGAGTGGTATTTCGAGACCAACAAAGACGCCGATCGCGAAGACGACGAGATAGAGTACGACGTAGAAATAACTGACGCGCGAAAAGGTGAGAAACAAGAGGGGCGCCGAGAAACCACCGAGCACAGCTACGGCGAGCTCGATGTCAACGAAGCGTCGCGCGAGTCCTTTATCGATGAAGCGCGAGAGCCAGGAGCCGACACCCATCGCGAAAAGGTAGATACCGATGATGAGTGAAAACTGTGTGACCGAGTCGCCCAGCACGTAGCTTGCGAGCGTGCCCGCGAGCAGTTCGTAGATCAGTCCACAAGTGGCGACGATGAGAACATTGAGAAAGAGTAATGGCGGGCGCTTCATAGGGAGGGGTTATCTCTGCGGCCCTCTGCGTATCTCTGCGATCTCTGCGTTATATGGCCCTGTTTACGCAGAGATCGCAGAGATACGCAGAGGCCGCAGAGAGTTTAGCCGTGGATTGCTGCGGCAATAATGAGGGCGCTGCCGAGGATGACGGCGGCGATCACGATCGCGAGGGCGATGTTTTGATCGTCTTCGATCTCCTTGCGCACCGAGAAGGGCGTCGCCTTGGCGATAATCAAAAAGGCGAGCGCAAAAACGATGAGCCCCAGCACCACGAAGACCACCGTAATGATAACTGTTGGCAGTAATCCTTCAAGGGGAATTGCCAGGCCGAAGTTTGGATCAGTCAGCATCATTTTCCTCCATGCAGTCCGTAATGCCAGAAGTGGAACGAGCGATAGCCGTTCTGACGCGCGTCGGGCGGTAACTGGTGGCGTGAACCGCCGGTGATCTCCCAACCGAGCATCGCGGCGACGCTATACAAGCTCACCACGCCGATCGCAAAGATTGTGTAGAGTGTTTTGAGCATAGAAAGCCTTTCAAATCATTTCACGCAGAGGCGCAAAGGAAGACGCAAAGGCGCAAAGAAAACCTTGGCGGCTTTGCGTAAACTTTGTGCCTTTGTGTGAAACTAGTCATCGTCGTCATCACCACCACCAAACATACTCTCCGACCAGCGCCGGCGTTCGAAACTAATGTGATAGAACCCCATGAGCACCGGGATGATCGACAACGCGATCAACGCCGCCAGCAGATTGAAACCGTGCGTCACGTTCTGCTCGATCTTTACTGTCACGACCGCCGGCTGCTGCCATCTCTCCCACTGTCCTTCAAGTCGCAACACGTACCGCCCTGCCGGCATCGACGACGTGTACGCCGAATCAGTTTGCCCGCCTTCTGACCACGACTCACCATCCTCAACACCCTGATAGTAAGAAATGTCGATCAGAAACGATTGGACCACCCCCGTCTCGTCGTTTATCAGATCCCCTTCGAGATAAACCCACGTATTCTGCACTGGCGACTCGCCAATGACCTTGATATTGCGCCGGCCCTCGAGCTGAAACGGCTCGCTGAAGAAAACCTGTGTCCCGTCTTCGTTTGGCAACGGCGCGAAGTTCACAGTTTGTGAAAACACTTCTTTAGTCGATCCCGAAACGGCGAACGTTACCAGCCCAACCAGCAACGTGATCAGCAGAAAAGCGATCCAGTACTTGTAAATCCAACCATGCTTGTAAGGTTGATTTGGCGCGACGTTTGAAGGTCGCGGCAGTCCACTAACTGAGAATGCCTTCTCAACCTGCTTAACAGGGAGGTAAGTGCCGAGTGACCAGTTGATCTCGCTCTTTGAAAGTTCTTTCGACAGCATGTAAGGCGGCGCGATGTAATCAACGCCACGCACCTTCTCGCCGGTCTCGACCTTCCAGTAAAACTCACCCAGCACGACCTCGACGTTCGCCTGCGCGTCCTGAAAAATTCGGTAATTTTTGCCGCTATAAGAAGCCGACTTATCTGACTCGTTGACCTCACCCGGCGGCACGGCACGCACGTAGTTCCAATGATTGTCACTATGGACCAGCCAGCGAAAACCGATCTGCGGGTTGTAAAGCAGGTACTCGAACCAGAAGTATTGCGTGCCGTCGATCGTGACGCTGCGCGCCATCGCACCGATCACCGTCATCTTTCCTTCGGGCACTTCCCCAGTCGTGCCGAGTGGAATCACAGGTTGAAACCACGGCTTCTCGAGCGCTTTGAGAAACTGTAGCTTGCCCTGATTCACGTCGAGCAGCGAGTTGCAGTTTGGACAGGTAACGCGTTCAGTCTTGTCAGGCGCGCGCAGTTCGAGCGGGCCGGCGCAGTTTGGACAACTCACCTGCGCAGCGCCGACGCGACGTTCTTCACGCTCGGGTGTGCGCGTGGTCGTGATGCCGAGATCGGCAAGCGTGACTTGTTGGCCCAGGAAGACCAGCGGCGGAGTTTGGTTGTAATCGAGTGTGCCAAACGCGCCGTTTGCGCCGGAGAGATCGGCGTAGTAGTAAGTGTCGCCGGGAGTTAAGAGATAAGGAATCTCGCCTTTGGCGCCCAGCGCGGTGGCGCGTCCGGTTTCGGCGACCATCAACGGCGTGGGCCAGGGCAGACCGGGCACCTGCTGCCCGAGCTGGAGTTGATCGAAGGAAGGGACTTGTACGCCTTCGGGAATCGGATATTGAAAGGTGATGTAGAAACGACCCTGCGCTTCCGCGAGCCAACCGAGCCAGCCGTTCGAGAACGTTGCGTACCACTCGTCCCACTGCCCGCCCATCTCGTGACCGAGTTGCGCACGCCCGGTCAGTTCAAACGGCACGTCTTTCCACTTGCCGCGCAAACCGACGTCGAGAGGCGAGCCGGTCTCGACGAGTTCAGCGACTTTCCCGAGATCTTTTAACTCGCGATCGGTGCGTGCGACTGCCGAGCGACAGTACTGGCAGATCACTACGATCGATTGTCCGCTCTTGAATTCAACCGGTGCGCCACACGAAGGGCAGTTCGCCACCAGCACGCTCATTTAGCGGCTCCTGCGGTGGCGCGGGTGTTCATTCGTTCGAACACACGCACGTTGACTTCAGTAGCGCCGAGCAGTTCTTTGAGTGTTGATTCCCACGACCATGAATCGCGGTTGCGACAGCAGTAGAGATTGAACGTCGCCGCGCGAAACTCCGGATACGTGTGGCAAGTGAGATGAGATTCGGAGAGGAGAGCGAGGCCGCTGACGCCGCCCGGATGATCGAATTGATGCCACGCGATCTCACCGAGCACGTTGAGATCGAGATCGCGTATGACGCGATCAAAAACAGCACGCAGGCGATCGAGATCAGCAAGCGCCGCCGCGTCGCATCCGCTTGCGTCGATGAGCCATTCGGTTCCGAGCGTCATAGTTTCCGCCACAGATTAACACAGATTATTCGCCTGCTAAGGACGCGTGTGGGAGAACCGAAGGTGGGATTGGTTCGAGGAAGCGCGAGAGCGTGGGCGTGCCGTCGGTTTCCGGGCCGCGGTAGACATCAACGGCCGGATAAACGAAGTGCAGCTCCTTCTTCGCGCGCGTCGTCGCGACGTAGAGCAGCCGGCGTTCCTCGTCGTAATCGTCAAACTCATCCTGAAAACGGCTCGACGGAAACCAGCCATCGGTCATCCAGATCACAAACAGGTGGTCCCACTCGAGCCCTTTTGCTGAATGCACGGTCGAGAGCGTGACAAATCCACTGCTGCGGCGCGGCGCGTTGTCCTGAGCGGTCGCTTCCGTTGGATCGAGTGCGATGTCGTCCAACAACTTCGCCGGCGTTTTATAACGCTTCGCGATCGTTTGCAGATGCTCGAGATCGCGGCCGCGACGTGGCACGTCGTCGTACTTGTTCTTCAACAGCGGGCGGTAAAAACGCAGCACCGCCGATAGTTGCTCGCCGGGTGTTTTGCATTCGAGCATCGTCACGAAGACACGTGCCATGCGCAATAGCTCCGCCTTGTAAGCCGGCCGGGCAGGGAAGCGAATCAGCTTCTTGAATATCCCCGCCTTAGTTCTCGCCGAGCGAACCTCGCGCTGCTCGACTCCGAGATGCTCGAGTATCTGATATACCGTCGCATCGCCGATGTGGTCGATCAGTTTTAAAGCGCGAAACCACGAAAGCGTGTCCGAAGGCTTCACGACGATGCGGAGAAAAGCAAGCGCGTCTTTGATATGCGCCGACTCCGCAAATCTGATCCCGCCAAACTTTCGAAACGGAACACCCGCACGCCCGAGCTCTATCTCCAGATCAAACGAATGCGAACTCGATCGAAAGAGCACTGCGATGTCACTCAGCGGCACGCCCTCCTCACGCAGCTCGACAATGCGCTGCGCGACAAAGCGCGATTGTTCGTTCTCGTCACGCGCGCTCACGACCACCGGGGGGCTACCGCCCTCGATACGCGAGTAAAGCCGTTTCTTATAACTTTCCTTGACGTCGGAGATGATGGTGTTGGCGACGTCGAGTATCGGCTGCGTACTGCGGAAGTTCTCTTCGAGTTTGATGATCTGTGCAGACGGAAAGAGCTTCGGAAACTCGAGCATGTTGCGATGACTCGCGCCGCGAAACGAGTAGATCGACTGAAACTCATCGCCGACAACCGCGACGTTATCGTGGCGCGCGGTCATCAGTTTCACGATCTGTGCCTGTAGCTTGTTCGTGTCCTGATACTCGTCGACCATGATATAGCGATACTGATCGCTGAGCTGTTCGCGCATTTCGGCGCTCGCTTCGAGTCCTTCACGGAAACGCACGAGCAGGTCGTCATACGTGAGCATGTGGCGGCTGCGTTTGAAATCCTCAAACGACTTGAACAGCGTTTCGAGATTGCGACGCTCGTCAACAAACTGCGGGTACGTTTGATTGAGCACCTGTTTCAACGACTGCACCTTGTTGACCATCATGCTGAAGATCGCCGCGATGGTGCGTTTGCGCGGAAAGTGCTGGGCTTTCGTTATGCGGATCTGGCGGCGCAGCAGATCGATCAGATCTTCGGTGTCGCTCTGGTCCAACACGGTAAAGTTTTTCGCGACACCGGCTTGGTCGGCAAACTTGCGCAACACCGAATGGCCGAGAGAATGGAACGTCCCGCCTGAAACGCGCTGGCAACGCGCATCGGCAAGCGCCGCGGCGCGCGTGAGCATGCTGGCCGCGGCGCGACGCGTAAACGTCAACAACAGGATCGACTCCGGCTTCACGCCGATCTCGACCAGACGCGCCACGCGATAGACGAGCGTACGCGTCTTTCCAGTGCCGGCGCCGGCGACGATCAGCAATGGACCATCCGTAGTCGTGACGGCTTTGAACTGCGCCTCGTTGAGTTCCTTCTCGTAATCGATCACGCGCGACCCGTCGCCGGTGCGCTTCAACACCAGCCTCGTGCGCGGCGTAGGCACGACGGGCAAAGTTTTACCCAGGTCCAGATTGCGCTTGATCGTCTTGAGCTCGTCGGCGAGTTCGTTAATTGTTTGATAGCGTTCTTTTGGCGTCTTTGCGAGCGCTTTGGCGAGTATGCGTTGCAACTCAAATGGCAGCTCGACTTTGCCATCGGTTGGAAAGCTCGGATCGCGATGCAGAATCGCGTGCATCGTGTCGATACGGTTGTCGTGTACGAACGGCGCCGTGCCGGTCAGCATCTCGCAAAGCACGACGCCAAACGAAAAGACATCACAACGCCGATCCACGCGTTGGCCCAGCAACTGTTCGGGCGCCATGTAGTTGACCGTGCCCATCAACGTGCCCGACTGAGTTTGAACCCCGAGAACTAATGTCTTCTGTTCGCTGTCGGCGACGAGCGCGCGTTCTCGCTCGGCGACGAGCTTGGCGAGTCCGAAGTCGAGAATCTTCGCGTAGCCGTCGCGACTGAGCATCAGGTTCTCGGGTTTCAGATCGCGATGAATGATGCCGAGCTCGTGCGCGCGAGCAAGCCCGCCGGCAATCTGAATAGCGATGTCGAGTGTCTCCCTGAGCTGAAGTCCGTTGTTCTTGATCTTCTGTCGCAGCGTTTCACCTTCGACGTACTCCATCGCAATGTACGGGCGTCCCTCGTCCTCGCCGACTTCGTAGATCGTGAGAATGTGTGGATGATTTAACAC
>JBKPJP010000079.1:0-6858 GCA_046730735.1 Acidobacteriota bacterium
TTGAAACTTTAATCGGACTATTGCATAATCCGCATGCGTTCACCTCCCCGGTGGACGAAGTGGTCGCGTGGGGTGAGGACACGTGGCCTTAGGGTGGGGGCTGTGGGAGGCCCCCGCCCGCTTTTTTTGTCAGCTTAAGATTATTTACTGATGGGTTTCTTTCAGAGATCACGACGTAAGTTTCAGCTCTGGTTTTTTGAGGGCAAAAAAAGAAGCGACTCCACGCACGAGTCCTCGACTGGACACAAACAACACTCATGGTGGCAGGTAATGTGTCTAACGGGTGTGGATTATTTCTCCACTCTCGGTTACCAACCCGGTATTGCATTCTTAGCGGCCGGCGCTCTCTCACCAATTGCTACACTCGTTCTGATCTTTCTTACGCTTTTCGGTGCGCTGCCGATGTACCGGCGCGTCGCTGCCGAGAGTCCTCATGGCGACGGCTCAATCTCGATGCTCGAAAACCTGCTCTCGCGCTGGAAGGGGAAACTCTTCGTCCTCGCTCTGTTAGGTTTTGCAACGACAAGTTTCATCATCACCATAACGCTTTCCGCGGCCGATGCTACCGCACACATCGTCGAGAATCCTTTCGTGATAAACCACGTGGATTTTCTGCACCATCGAATCATCGTCACACTGCTTTTAATCGCGGCGCTCGGCGGAGTTTTTCTGCGCGGCTTCAAGGAAGCGATCGGAATCGCCGTTTTTCTGGTGGCGATATATCTGGCGTTGAATCTCACGGTGGTTGTGGTCGGCATCTATGAAATAGCAACGCATGCGACCGCTTTTTGGAGTTGGAAGCAGGTTCTGTTTGGAACGTATAAAAATCCGTTGTTGATGATTGGGACGGCGCTGTTTGTCTTTCCCAAACTGGCGCTCGGGTTATCAGGCTTTGAGACCGGCGTAGTAGTAATGCCACTGGTCAAAGGCGATGGCGGCAATTCGCAGCTTGCCGGACGCATATACAACACGCGCAAATTGCTGACGGTTGCGGCGCTGATCATGAGCTTCCTGCTGTTTGCGAGCAGCATCATCACGACGATGTTGATTCCCGCTGAGGAGTTTCGGCCGGAAACGGAGTTCCAGGATGCCGGCGCCGCCAACGGTCGTGCTCTGGCTTACCTCGCCCACACATATCTTGGTGACGTCTTTGGCACTGTCTACGATTTGAGCACGATCTCCATACTTTGGTTTGCGGGCTCGTCAGCACTTGCGGGTTTGCTCAATATCGTGCCGCGCTATCTCCCACGTTACGGGATGGCGCCGGAATGGGCGCGTGCAACACGTCCGCTGGTCGTTGTCTTCACTTTGATCTGTTTCCTCGTAACGATTCTGTTCCGGGCCGACGTTGATGCTCAGGGCGGCGCTTATGCCACGGGCGTGTTAGCGCTCATGACTTCCGCAGCGATTGCTGTAACTCTCTCCGCGCGTCGTCATGGCGAACGCGTGCAATGGGCGTTCATGCTCATTGCGCTGGTGTTCATCTATACAACTGTTGTGAACGTCCTCGAGCAGCCTGAGGGAATCAAGATCGCGCTGATCTTCATCGCTGCGATTGTTATAAGTTCACTTGCGTCTCGCGTTTGGCGGTCGACTGAGTTGCGGGTGGAACGAATAGAACTCGACGACGCGGCGCGTGAGTTTATCCGCAAAGCCGCGAAAGGAACCGTTCGCATAATCACAAATCGAATAGATCGTGGTGACGCAACCGAATACGAAGCTAAAGAGAAAGAAAAGCGACTCGACAATCATATTCCCGCAGGTGAGCCTATTTTGTTTTTCGAAGTTACACCGGGTGATGCGTCTGAGTTTTCCGGCGTGTTGAAGATAAGAGGTGAAAGCGTTGACGGGTTTCAGATCTTGCGTACCGAGTCGCCGGCAGTTCCGAATGCGATCGCAGCGTTTTTGATCTTTCTCAGGAACGAGACCGGCAAGTTGCCTCACGTGTATTTCGGCTGGAGTGAAGGCAATCCGGTTTCGTATCTGTTGAAATACATTGCTTTCGGCGAAGGCGATACGGCGCCCGTTACGCACGAGGTGTTGCGGCAGGCGGAGAAGGATCCGGACCAGCGACCAATCGTTCACGTTGGCGGGTAGTTTGTGTCTCTGCGGCTCTCTGCGTTTCTCTGCGTCCTCTGCGTTAGATTCATATAAACGCAGAGAACGCAGAGATACGCAGAGGGCCGCAGAGAAGAACTTGTTTAATCGTCCAATCATGTCTAAGATCGCAAGTGTTTGAAAACTAGTCTGCCGAAGTTGCTTTTGCAACGCGGGGGAACCAACGTTCAGGGGCTAATCGTTCCACGACGAACACTTCCAGTTCGAGCCCGTCAGCTAACCTCGTAGGCTAAAGGAAGGGCAGTTAATGCTCAATCGTGTTACTCGCAGGACCGCAGGAAGACGCTTTAAACTCTGGTTATTCAAAGGCTCCGTTCAAAAAGACACTCCGGAAGTAACTCACAAGCAACATCCCTGGTGGCAGGTAATGTGTCTGACGGGTGTCGACTATTTTTCGACTCTCGGTTATCAACCCGGCATCGCGTTCCTAGCCGCCCAGGCACTTTCTCCAATCGCGACTTTCATACTTGTACTACTCACGCTTTTCGGCGCACTGCCCATATATAACCGTGTCGCTGAAGAGAGTCCGCACGGTGAAGGCTCCATCTCCATGCTGGAGCACCTGCTCTCACGCTGGAAAGGGAAGCTCTTCGTCCTCGTATTGCTCGGTTTCGTCGCTACGGATTTCATTATCACCATCACACTCTCTGCCGCTGACGCGACGGCTCACGTGATCGAGAATCCGTTTACGCCCGCGATCCTGAAACACCAGCTCGGAATAACTTTCGGTTTGATTGCGCTGTTGGGTGTGATCTTTCTGCGCGGGTTCAAAGAGGCGATTGGAATTGCCGTCGCGCTCGTTGCTGCTTATCTATTCTTGAACTCGATCGTGATCTCGTATGGTTTGTATGAGCTCTTCACGCACCCGTATCACTTTCCCGAATGGAGGCAAGCGCTTTTCAATCATCCGCACGTCCACGGAAATGCCTGGCTCATTGTCGGAGTCTCCCTAATGTTGTTTCCGAAATTGGCCCTGGGACTTTCCGGTTTCGAAACTGGTGTGGCAGTGATGCCGCTGGTAAAGGGAAACGACGATCTGAGTGAAGATGACTGGGCCAACATTCAAACCACACGCACGGCCCACGTCGAAGATAGAAAAACTCGCCAGCTCCTGCGAAAACGCATTCGGAACACTAAGAAATTACTGCGCTCCGCGGCTCTCATCATGAGCGTGTTGCTCATCAGCAGTAGTTTCGTTACCTCTATCCTGATTCCGGCCGAGAAGTTTGCCGACGGTGGTGAAGCCAATGGACGTGCCATCGCTTACCTGGCCCACGAGTATTTTGGAAACATCTTCGGCACACTATATGACCTCAGCACGATTTCGATCCTTTGGTTTGCCGGCGCTTCAGCGATGGCTGGACTGTTGAGCATCGTCCCCCGCTATTTGCCGCGTTACGGCATGGCGCCCGAGTGGGCCAGGGCAGCACGGCCGCTGGTTATCGTTATTATCGTCATCGCTTTTGCGGTCACATTTATCTTCAATGCCGACGTGGACCAACAGGGCGGTGCTTACGCTACGGGTGTGTTGGTGTTAATGACTTCCGCCGCTATCGCGGTGACGCTTGCAGTGCGCCGCAAAGAGGGAAACTGGTACATCTATCTCGGTATCGCACTCATCTTCGTCTATACGACTATTCAGAACATTCACGAACGACCGGAAGGAATCAAGATCGCTTCGTTCTTTATCCTGACGATCATTCTTGCTTCGCTGTTCTCGAGAGTGTACCGGTCAACTGAACTACGCGTTGAACGAATCGAGCTGGATGACCAGGCACGACAGTTCATTAAAGACGCAGCGAAGGGCACGATTCGCATCATCGCTAATCGCAAAGACAAAGGAGATGCAGTCGAGTACGCTGACAAGGAAAGCGAGAAGCGCACCAGTAATCATATTCCGACCGGTGAACCGATTCTCTTTTTCGAAGTAACCCCGGGCGATGCTTCTGAGTTTGCCGGCACGCTTTGCATTCGCGGCGAGACAGTTGATAGTTATCGAATACTGCGCACGGAATCGCCGGCAGTGCCTAATGCAATCGCTGCGTTTTTACTTTACCTGCGCGATGAGATGGGCAAATTGCCACACGTCTATTTTGGTTGGAGCGAGGGAAATCCGATTTCTTACTTGCTCAAGTACATCGCTTTCGGAGAGGGCGACACCGCGCCAGTCACTCACGAAGTTTTACGCAAGGCAGAAAAGGACTCCAATCGACGTCCGATCGTGCATGTAGGCGGTTAAGTCTTAAGGTCGGGGGGTTCAGCCTGGCTGACTCGAATGACTGCGAGGAACGCTACATCTGTACGCCGTCGGCGTTTGAAGTTCTTCCCGCGAGAAAGCACGAGCGACAATAAACTGGTCGTCCCTGCGAAGGATAGAAAGGAACGGTAGTTTGTTGTCCGCATTGTGCGCAGTTCACTGAGACTTCGATGCGTTGTCGCACTCCCGATGATTGGGCTGCCGCAATCGCGGCCAAGCGTTCGTTCTTAGCCTGTTTGCAGGGCTTGCATCGCTTTGGTTCGTTTTTCAACCCTTTATCGTGAAAGAATACCTGTTCACCCGCAGTCCAGATGAAGTTCTCGTTACAATCAACGCACCTGATGGGGCGGTCTTGATATTCGCTTTCGTGGGTGGTTTCCAACACTTGGGCGGCTTCCGTGTATGCCATGTTCAACTCCCTCGGTCCGTTTGCCTTTAATAACATCATGCCCGGCGCTATTAAAGATACCGCTAATAGTACGCTCTTCGGTTTGCCACCAATGAGGTAATAAGATTTCAGCCTGCGAGGCCGATATATGGTTAACTGGTATATATCTATGTCGAAAATGTGTCAAGGTAAATTGCGATAAAACAGGACGATTGGCCACAAACCATGAATAAAGTACTGATTCTCGGCTCCGGCGGTAGAGAGCACGCCATCGTCTGGGCCATTCGCCACACATCTACAAACCCGGCTGAGATTTTTTGTGTCCCGGGTAATACGGGAATCGCAGAAATCGCTCAAGTCGCGAATGTTTTCGTCGACGATCATGCCGCTCTAGCCGCATTTGTGGAGTCACAGAAGATTGATTTGACTTTTGTCGGACCCGAAGCGCCGCTTGCGGCCGGAATCGTGGATGATTTTAACGAGCGAGGTCTGCGAATTGTTGGCCCGACTGCCGCTGCCGCGCGACTCGAGGGCAGCAAGATCTTCGCGAAGGATTTCATGGCGCGTCATCAGATACCTACCGCTGCATATCGCGTGGCTGAGTCTCCGTCGCAGGCAGTTGAGCATTTGAGAAGCGGAGCATTTGGTTCCGCACAATCGCCGGTGGTGATCAAAGCCGATGGATTAGCGGCGGGAAAAGGCGTAGTTGTGGCTGCTAATCACGCGGAAGCAGAAAAGGCGATTGCAGATCTCATGGTCCATCACGTCGCGGGTAGTGAAGCTGCACAACGAGTAGTGCTTGAACAAGCGTTAACTGGAACTGAGGCGTCGCTATTAGTTTTTGCTGATGGACGTGACTACGCATTGATGCCTGCGGCACGCGATCACAAGCGCATTGGTGAAAACGATACTGGTCCAAACACTGGCGGTATGGGAACGATTACGGATGCGTCTGTTTTAGAGAAGAGTGTTGAGGAGCGAGTCGTGCGTGAGATCGTTGAGCCTACACTCGCGGGTGCTCGTGAAGAGGGTTTTGAGTTCAAAGGCATATTGTTCCTGGGATTAATGTTGACTGAAGATGGACCAAAGCTGCTCGAATACAACGTGCGTTTTGGCGATCCGGAAACACAAGCAATTCTCGTCCGTCTAAAGACAGATTTACTTTCCATCTTCGAAGCCATGTACAACCAGACGCTTGGTCGATTGAAAGTCGAATGGGCTGAAGGGTCGTCTGCGTGCGTCGTAGCGGCGAATCAAGGCTATCCCGGAAAATACGAGAAAGGCGCGGTTATTGAGGGCCTGGATGAAATTAATTCTGAGGCAGTGCAGGTTTTCCATGCGGGAACGTCCAAAGACGCAGATGGGCGTTTTATCGCCACTGGAGGCAGGGTTTTGGGAGTTACAGCAGCGGCCGAAGATCTTTCCGCGGCTCTGAACGTCTGTTACGACTCGCTGGCAAAAATTCACTGGCCGGGCATGCAATTCAGGCGTGATATAGGCAGGCGGGCGGCCATTGGATGACCTTTCTGGAAGGCTTTTAATAGTGCTGTTATACTCAAAGCCAGTTTTCATCGGACTTGAAACCGCCTGAACGTATATGTCGTACATCAAAGCGGTAGCTAAATGGCCCGTAAATCTGTCGGAGGATGAGCAGAAATGGGACTTTGGACAAGAATGAAGCGCTCAGTGCGCGCCCTCTTTGGAGGCATAATCGAGAAGACTGAAGACCCGGAACTCATTCTTCAGCAAACTATCCGCGACATGCGCGACCGCGTGCCTGAGTTGAATAATTCGGTGGCGCAGGTGATGGCGACCGAGAAGCTGCTCGCCAAAAACAAAGAGCGGCTCGAAACACAGGTTGTCGATCTCGACTCTAAAATTCGCGCTTCAGTAAAGATGGGTCGCGACGATATCGCGACTGCTTACATCGGCCAGTTACAACAGGCACAGCTCGATCTGCAAAAAACCGGGCAGCAACTGGAGCACGCGAACCTCGCATCGAAACAGGCACTGAAAGCGCGTGACAATTACGTGCTGCAAATGCAACGCCGCACCGCCGAGGCGATGCAGTTGATAAACCAGTCGAAGCAGGCAA
>JBKPJP010000080.1:0-5877 GCA_046730735.1 Acidobacteriota bacterium
GGAAGAATGCGAATAAAATGCTTGCGCATCTTCCCCGATATGTGCGCAAGCACCTGATGCTGGCTGTCTTCCAACTCAACCCGAAACATAGCGTTAGGCAAAGTCTCCAGCACCTTTGCCATGACTTCTATCGCCTCTTCCTTCGCCATATCCTCTCAGATTGGAAGTTTGACGCTGCCGACAAACCGCAAATAGTAGCACGCGCCTCGCAAATTTGCCAAGCCGCGGCAGCAATTGGATTTAGCCGCACGTTTTCGCGGCTAAACTGTTGCGTGCTCCAGGGGCGCTCCTGAGGAGACCAGCGTGAGCACTTCCGGCCCGTCCTCCGTAATCGCAATCGTATGCTCGGTATGGGCGCTGGGCTTGCCATCCATGGTCACAACCGTCCAGCCGTCCGGCAAAACTTTGGTGAAATGAGTACCCTGGTTGACCATCGGCTCGACCGCAAAAACGTAACCCACCTTGATCTTCGGACCCAGTCCGGGCCGGCCATAATTCGGAATCTGCGGGTCCTCGTGCATCCGCCGGCCAATCCCGTGACCGACGTAATCGCGCACGACCGAATAGCCATTCGCCTCTGCGTGCTGTTGCACCGCCCAACCGATGTCGCCGAGATGTTTGCCGGCGCGACACTGCTCGATCGCGCGTTCGAGACATTCTTCCGTCACGCGAATCAGCTTGAGCCGATCTTCGTCGACTTTGCCGACCGGCACCGTCGTCGCCGTGTCGCCGACAAAACCCTCCAACGTAGCCCCGCAGTCAATTGAGAAAATATCGCCTTCCTTCAAGACGTAATCCGATGGAAAGCCATGTACTACCTGCTCGTTGACGGAAGCGCAGATCGAATACGGGAACCCGTTGTAGCCCTTGAACGTCGGCAAAGCGCCGGCATCGCGAATCATCTTCTCCGCGGCGCGATCGATCTCGATCGTCGTCACTCCAGGTTTGACGAGGGTTCGCAGGTGCGACAAGACGAGTCCGGCCAGACGACCGGCAGCGCGCATTTTGTCCAGTTCTCGTTTTGACTTCCCTATGATCATCCGCGTGAACCTGCGTGTATCTGCGGCAAAACTCTTACGATGTCCTCGTAAATCGCTTCGGGGTCGCGCGTGCCGTCAACCGTGTGCAGCAAACCCGCCGCTTTATAGTACTCGACTAAAGGTCGCGTTTGCTCTTCGTAGGTCACGAGTCGGGCGCGCACCGTCTCCGAATTGTCATCCGCGCGCTGTATCAACGTTACTTCCGGATGCAGGTCACAAACGTTGTCCTCACGCGGCGGCTTGAAATAGATATTGTAGATCTCATTGCAAACGGGGCAACTGCGCCGGCCCGTCATGCGCTTCTCGAGTAGTTCCAGCGCTACGTCGATCAGCACCGCGACGATGTCGTTTTGCTGTTCGGCCGCGAGTTGGTCCAGGCTGCGTGCCTGCGCCGGGGTGCGCGGAAAGCCGTCGAGTATGTAGCCGTTTTTGCAATCGTCCTGGGCCGTGCGCTCTTTGACGAGTCTGATTGTCAATTCGTCGGGAACCAGTTGTCCCCGTTCCATGATTTCCCTGACTTCCTTCGCCAGGGGGGTTTGGGCGGTTTTAAGCGAGCGAAAAATATCCCCGGTGGAGATCTGAGGCAAATGCAACCGTTCCTGAAGCAAGCGCGCCTGCGTACCCTTTCCGGCACCAGGCGCACCCATCAACACTAATATCTTTGCCATACGGAATTACGATCGCCGTCCTCGCAAACGTCCTCCACCACCCAGGAAACCCTCGTAGTTGCGCATCACCAGTTGCGCCTCGATCTGCGCGACTGTATCCATCGCCACGCCGACCAGAATCAGCAACGACGTGCCGCCGAAGTAAAACTGGTAACCCATACCGGTCGGGATCCATGAAAGACCCGGGGTCGTGCTGATAAACGCGTCAAGCGGTTGGCCGATCCAAGGCAGTCTCGCAACCTGGAATCCACTCAACATGAACTGCGGCACAAATGCCACGAGCGCCAGGTAAACGGCTCCGACGGTAGTCAAACGCGTCAGGATCGTATTGAGATATTCGGCAGTGGCCCGGCCGGGACGAATGCCGGGCATGAACCCGCCGTGCTTACGCAGGTTGTCCGCGACTTCTTCGACGTTGAAGACGATCGAAACGTAGAAGAACGTAAAGAAGATGATGAGCGACAGGAAGATCAGCTCGTAATACGGATTGCCCGGATGGAATAGCTGGAAGCCGCGCCAGATCGTCGCCCACCACGTGTTTGGATTCGCCGGATCAGGCGGAAACGCAGCAAACACACTTTGCGGCATCGATAAAACAGACGAAGCGAAGATCACGGGGATCACGCCGCCCATGTTGATCTTCAACGGCATCGTCGTTTGTTGTCCGCCAACCACCTGGCGACCAACGTGTCGTTTCGCGTAACTGACCGGAATCTTCCTGCGCGCGGCCTCGACAAAAACGATGAACGCGATAATCAGGATCAGGGCGACCAGCATGCCAAAGACACCGAGGATGGCCATCGTGTCGCCACCGGTCAGACGCTCCGACACCTGCTGCACACCACGCGGCAGACCGATCACGATACCCGCGAAGATCAGCAATGAAATACCATTGCCGATTCCGCGCTCAGTGATCTGTTCGCCGAGCCACATCACGAACATCGTTCCGGTCGTGAGCGTCAGCACCGTGCTGGCCAGGAAGCCCCACGTCGGGGCGCCCACGCCATTGACCTGTAGCCAGTGGGCCACGAACGAAGTCTGAATCGCAGCGAGCGCGACAGTCAGATAACGAGTCCACTGGTTGATCTTCTGCCGGCCCATCTCGCCCTCTTCCTGCAACTTTTTCAGTTGCGGCGAGACGACGGTCATGAGCTGCAAAATAATCGATGCGGTGATGTAAGGAGTAACGCCGAGTGCAAAGACGGAGATGGTACGAAAGTTTCCACCGGAGAAGAGATCGAGCACGCCAAGGAGAGTTCCGGCGACGTCGCGCCAGACTTCATCCAGACGTGTTTTGTTGATACCCGGAGCACCGATGTGTGCGCCGAGACGATAAACGGCGAGCAGGCCCAGGGTAAAGAAAATGCGCCGGCGTAGATCCGGCACATTAAACATATTGCGAATTGCGGCGAGAAACTTCTCCATACTTCCTCCGGGCGGCTATTTTACCTCAGCCGCCAATCTCCACCACTGCTCCGCCAGCCTGCTCGATTTTTTGTCGAGCACTTTTAGTGAACCGGTGCGCCGAAACACGCAGCGGTTTTGAAACTTCACCGTTGCCCAGCACAACCACGTCGTGCTTCGCCTTCTTGATCAAACCGCGATCGTGCAGCACCTCGGGAGTGATCTCTTCGTCGGCATTGAAATGTTGCTCGAGAGCGCCGAGACTGATCTCCACCCACTGCTTCTTGAAGATGTTAGTGAAACCGCGTTTCGGCAAGCGGCGGTGCAAAGGCATCTGACCGCCTTCAAAACCGATCTTGCGCGAATAACCCGAGCGAGACTTCTGTCCCTTCTCACCGCGACCCGCGGTCTTGCCCAGACCCGAGCCTGGTCCACGTCCGACTCGCTTCTTCTTGTGGGTCGAACCCTTTGCCGGCTTAAGGCTGTTCAAACTGATCGCCATCATCAACTCCTATTCGACAATCCGCAACAAGTGCGGCACCTTCGCTACGGTGCCGCGCATCGCGTCCGTATCGGGACGCTCAACGATCTGATTGAGCTTTCGCAAACCGAGACTGCGCACGATGGTCTTGTGCGTCTTCGGCGCAGCAATAAAGCTGCGATAGTACTCGATGCGAATCTTGCCTGCGGTTGTTTCCTTGTCAGCGTTTCTACGCGGCATAACTTTTACATCTCCTCAACTTGCTTGCCACGCAAGCGAGCCAGTTCCATCGGATCCTTCATACGCAACAACGCGTCGAATGTCGCGCGCACAACGTTGTGTGGATTCGTAGAACCCAGAACCTTCGTGCGCACGTCTTTAACACCCACTGCGTGCATCACCGCACGCACTGCGCCACCGGCGATAACGCCCGTGCCTTCAGAAGCGGGCTTGACCAACACACGCCCCGCACCGTACTCACCAATCAACTGATGCGGCAGGGTGTTGTTGATTAACGGCACGCGAATCAGATTCTTCTTCGCGGCTTCGACTCCCTTTTTGATCGCCAGGGGTACTTCACGCGCCTTGCCGGTGCCAAAACCGACGTGGCCACCTTCGTCGCCCACCACTACGAGCGCCGCGAACGAAAGGTTCTTGCCGCCCTTGACGACTTTGGTCACGCGATTGATGGAGATCACCTGATCTTTCAAATCGAGCCCTTGCGCGGGAATGCGTTGCTTGGGTTGTCTCATAGTCTATTCTTGTTTCTTCTTCTTTGACTTTTTCTCGGCCTTCTCTGTTGGCTGCTCTGGTTCCGCCGCCGGCGCCGCTTCTGCTTCCGGTTCCGCGACCGCTTCGTTCTTGTTCAAGCCCGCGGCGCGCGCGGCATCGGTCAAGGCCTTGATGCGACCGTGATAGAGATAGCCGCCGCGATCGAAGACGACCTGCTCGATACCTTTGGCGAGCGCACGCTCGGCGATCGTTTGACCGACGCGTCGCGCAGCTTCGAGATTGCCGCCGCCGTTGCCGCGCAAGTCTTTCTCAGTAGTTGAAGCGGAGACGAGCGTCTGTCCCATGCGATCGTCGATCACCTGCGCGTAGATGTGATTCAGGCTGCGATAGATCGCGAGCCGGGGCCGCTCCGTGTTGCCCCTGACTTTACGGCGAATCCGCTGATGAATCGCGGTTCGTATTTCTGCTCTATTCGTGTTTGCCATATCTCATTTCCGATTGCCGATTGCCGATTGCCGATTGCCGATTGTTAAATCGACAGCGCCAATTGAATTCGGCAATTACTTGCCTGTCTTGCCGGGTTTCAACTTGATCGGCACGTCTGCATAACGCACGCCTTTGCCCTTGTAAGCGTCAGGCTTGCGCAGCTTGTGCATCTCGGCCGCCACCTGGCCCAGCTTCTGCTTGTCGATGCTCGTCAGCGTCAAAGTTGTTTGATACTGCTGAATGCTGCCCTTGGTCGTCAGACGTTCGGCCTTCGCTTCGACTTCAGGCGGCAAGGGAAACTCGATCGGATGCGAGTAACCAAGCGAGAAGACGATCTTCTTGCCCTGAACGTCGGCCTTATATCCAACTCCGACCACATCCATCTGCTTGCTGAAGCCCGTCGTCACGCCAACGATGGCGTTGTTTGCCAGAGCGCGCGCGAGACCGTGCAGCGCAGCCTGCTCATCCGAGGCGCGCTCGGCTTTTAACTCCTCGCCCTCGAGCTTGAAACTGATCCCTTGCGGGATGGGAGTCTTCAGCGTGCCCTTTGGTCCTTTGACTTCGAGTTCGCGTTCGTGAACGGTGACCGTCACGTCTTTCGGCACCGCGATAACCTTTTTTCCAATTCGTGACATGTTCGTTTTTCCGTATTGGCCGAATTAATAAATCTGCGCCAACAGTTCGCCGCCGATGTTTTCGCGTCGCGCGGCCTTGCCGCTCATCACCCCGCGGGACGTCGAGACGATATTGATGCCATAGCCGCCGAGCACTTTCGGAATCTCACTCGAACCGACATACACGCGGCGTCCGGGAGTCGAGACGCGCTGGAGGTGCGTAATCGAAGACGTGCCACGCGCGTCGTAACGCAGGAAGATGCGCACGGTGCGCTTCAGCCCTTCGCCCTTGATGACGAAGTTGTTGATGTAGCCCTCTTCCTTCAGAATGCGGGCAATCTCGAGTTTGAGCTTTGAAGCCGGAATATCAACTCGCGAATGCTTCGCCGCAATGGCGTTGCGGATTCGCGTCAACATATCGGCAATAGGATCAGTCATGAAGTAACTCCGTT
>JBKPJP010000081.1:0-4888 GCA_046730735.1 Acidobacteriota bacterium
CCTTTATAAACTCACCACGCGGCGCCATTTGAATGTACGCCTGAACAGATCGCGCTGCATCAGCCAGTGCGCCACGATTCAGGTAGATGCGTGCGAGGTGATAGTGCGCCGCGACGCACTCATCTCCGCCCATTATCAACGCCCGCGTCAACTCACCTTCCGCAACTTCCAGCTCGCCCAACTCGAGTTTCGCTATTCCGATCCAGAGTCGCGCGACCGGCCGCGTACTGTCGATCGCGATCGCCTGGTTCAGCAACGCAATCGCATCCGTGTAATTGTGCCGCTCGACCTGCACCAATCCCATGTTGAACTTCGCGTTGAAGTTCTTCGGATCATTCGCTAACACGATCTCAAAATTCTTCTGCGCTTCGTCGAGCTGTTTCAACTTCAGATACTGCGCGCCAAGATCGTTACGCGCCGCGAGATACTCCGGATAAATCGTGAGCGCTTCCTGAAAGTAATTCGCGGCTTCCTGGAACTTACCCTTGCTCACCGACTTCAGCCCAAGCTCATATTGCTTCCTCGCAGCCGACGGAACTGATTGCCGTAACTCAGCAGCAGAAACAATCTTGCCTGCCGGACTAGCACCGGGATCGTTCTTCGCTCTGAGCTCCATTACCAAATCCACCGTCAGGCCGCGGCCCAGTTCAACCCTCCGCGTGACCGGCTCAAAGTTGCCCTTCGGAAGGTCGGCCTCGACAAAGTAAATACCTTCACTCAGATTTCTGATTTGAAATTCGCCGCTGCTGTTGGTGTAGAGAGTAGAGAGAATGCTCTGCTGCGTTCTTAAGGTGATCCGTGAATAGGTTTCCGCCGCAAATCCGGATGGAAGCGTAACGCGCCCGCGGATCACAGCGTTGTTTGTATCGGCGGTCTTGTACTTAGGCTCGACATCCTGAGCCTGAACGCCCAGGACGAAACCGCAAAAAAGCACACAAAGCACAACGAACTTCATCCGTTTCATTGTGCATTGTGTGCCTCTTTGCGGCAACTTCTGAGTAAAGCTTAGAAGTAGAACTTCAGCGCAAATTCGACTATTCGCCGGCCGTGCTTGTTCACGATCTTGCCGAAGTTATTGACCGTGTCACTTCTGTCACCCGCTCTCCCATCCGTGTAGCGGAACCCACCAGTCGGATCGCAGGCACTGGCGGTGTTCGTACCGTTACCCGTTGGAACAGTCACATGTTTCAAACATACGGTATCCAACGCCAGGAAGATGTCGCTCGCCGTCAGGTTTACGGCCGTAGTGTCGAATCGTGTCGGATACGCCTGGTTGAAAACATTGAACAGCCCGGTTCGGAACTGGAGCTTCTTCGACTCCGTGATATTGAAGTTCTTGAAGAACGAGACGTCGAAGTTGCTGCGTCCCGGGTACCGGATGTAGAACGGCGGTTGCGATGGTCCAGTATTTGGGAACGACGGGATCGCGAGTTTGCTGATGTCGAGTGTCTTGGCTCCTACGGCGGTGCTGCCATTGACCAGAGGATTTCCGAGATAGATCGGCGTGACTGCGCCCAGGCTCGCGCCGGCATTCAACCCGTTGAATGCGTCTGAACCGTACCATCCCGTCGCCATGCCGGCCGTCGCGATATCGCCGGTGAACTTCAAACGAATCGGAGTTCCGCTCTGGACAGTCGTGATTCCGGAGACCTGCCAACCATTGAATATTCCCCTGGTTACAGTGTTCTCGAAATTACCGCGGGCAATCCTTGGGACGCTCCAGTTGTACGAGAGATTGAATACGTGCGTGCGATCGAAAGGCAACACGCCCCAACTTCTATTTCTCGTATCGATCGGATCGGCCCATGCTGCGCCATCACTTTCGTTAGTCGCTACAGTTCCCAATGCCTTGCCGAAAGTGTATGTGGCAAAGTACTGGAGGTTCTTTCCGTTGTGGGTCAACGTTGCCTGCAGCGAGTGATAACTTGAAGTGCCGGTGAACTGATAGACACCGACCGAGTTGAATGCGTCGAATGGTCTGAACGTTCTCAGCACCGAGTTATCAAGAGCGACGCGATTTACCGGTATGGATAGATCAATGGAGTTAACCCCGTTGACAGTCCCACTCAACGGTATCGAGCCAGTCAACAATCTGCCCATCGGAATGATGTTGAGATTCCTTTGCTGCGGCAGGTGACGTCCCTGCGTGCCGACGTAAGCGACTGAAAGGACATTGTCGGCAGGCAGCCGTTTTTCAATCGTGAAGCTCATGTTGGCGACTCTCGGGAGGTCGTTTGAATTGAGATCACGAGAGCTGACGTTGACGTTTGAAATCGTGGAGAACGGGTCAATATTTTTCAGGTCACCAATGGTGAACCCGTTTCCGTTATTTCCCCACGGCAGACCGACAGTCGCGCTGTAGGTATTCGGCAATTGACCGCTCGAGTAGTAGTCGTAGTTACCCTGCACGCGATTGTAGAAGAGTCCGGCGCCGGCACGAAGAACCAGATCGCCCTTGCCGCCGACGTCCCACGCAAAATTCAAGCGCGGCATCCACTGCACCGGCGGGTTAGGCAGAATGCCTTTCGGAATCTCATCCCGTGCTGCCAACTTGAAGCCATTCGGGTTGTTGCGGTTGCCATTCAGGAAAACACCCTGCCCGCGCACGTACGAAGAAGGATCGAATAAAATGCCCAGACCCTTTCTCTCGAAGTTCTGCGGCAGGTAAGCGAAACGCATTCCGGCTTCAATGGTGAAATTCGGACGCATCTTCCAACTGTCTTGAGCGTAAAACTCGTAGTTGTAGTAACGGAAGTTGTCGAGGGGACGCTGCGTGGCTTGCGTGAATTGAATCGGACGTCCGGTGAACAAATCGCCGTAGTTGTTGCCGGTGGCGTTGTTCTGGCCCCACTGCGCAACCTCGATGTTGGTATCGCCGTTGGACTGTTGCCGTTTGTTGGCCTGCTCGATGAAGGCGCCGAATTTCAGCGTGTGCGTATTCTGAACCTTCACGAGGTTATCGGTGATGGCAAAGCTATCGTTCCACGCCAGGATCGGATAACCATAAGCAGTGTGAAAGTCACCGCTGCCCCACGTCAGCACGCTGATCGGGACGTACGGATTCTGGCTGGCATTAGCGAAGAAACCGACTCGCTGCAAACCGAGACCCTTGTATGAAACTTTGTCCGGCTCAGCAAAGTCATAATTCAACTTGAGCTTGCTGGCGCTGAAGAGAATCTCGTTCGTCATCGACGGGCTGATGATGTTTGTCAGGTTCACAACTACGGAGCGACCGAGGTTCTTACTCGTAAGCTTGCCCGGCAGTTCGTAGTTTGACGAATCCCACCACAATCCGCGCGGAAAACCCTGCTCTTCGTACTCGCGCGCGAAACGAACATACAGTTTGGTCTTGTCGCTGACGGTGTAGTCGAAGCGCGACGTAAACTGGTTTCTGTTATTCGGCCTGAGAACGCTGTACACGTAGTTGTTCTGTCCGAATGCGGCAGTTCGATTCGGAGCCGGGAACAGGTTCAAAAGAGCCTTGCCAAACGGATTTGCACAAGGCCCGAGATTGTTGCCCGGAGCCGCGTCAGCACCACTGTTTTCGTTGGGGAGGCCAGACACGCCATTTGCGGTGCAGCCCGCCGGAACGTGGATCGAGCCTGCCGGGGACTCACTGAAATCGCCCTGGCGCTCTTTCAGAGTCGGCACGCGAAACAAATTCGAGCCCTCGTCTACCTGCTGGTAGTAACGCTCGTAGCCCACAAAGAAAAACAGCTTGTCGCGGTTGCGGTTGAAGTTGGTCCATGGCAGAAGCACCGGTCCGCCGATGTTGCCGCCGGGATAGTTGTACTTGCTCTTTGGTCGCTCTACGGCGTTGATGGTATTCGAACGATCGTTTGCCTGGAAGCGATAGTTGCGCAGGTAGTCGTAAACCGAGCCGTGGAAATCACTGCTGCCGCCCTTAGTCGTCGCGCTGATTTGCACCGCGCTCGTACCGTGTTCGGCTGCATAGTTGCTGGTCTGGATCTTCACTTCCTGGACCATGTCCGGGTTGGCAGTGATAACGGTGCCGTTATTAGCGCCGATATCGATCATGCGCGAGCCGTCAATCGAGATGTTGTTCTGTTCACCGCGGAGACCGTTAACGTGATAATCCGCGTTGCGATTTGCGCCGCCGCCAAAAGATATGCTCTCCAACGCGGTGTTGTCAGGCGCTACCACACCCGGAAGAACGCGCAGCAACTCGAGTGAGCTGCGACTGATGATCGAGAGGTTGTCGATCTGCTTTGCGGTGATCGTGTTTTCGCGAGAGCCCGTTTCTGTTTGCAGTGTTTCGCCGGCGGCAGTAACGACTACAGTCTCAGTTGGCTGGCCGATCTCCATCGAGATGTCGAGGCCCTTTGTGTCACTGGTCTCGATCGCCACGTCGGTTTGCGTCATCGTCTTGAAGCCGGGTGCTTCAACTTTGACGGTGTAGTTACCGGGCGAGATCGCAGTGAAAGTGTAGGTGCCGTCTTCGCTCGACTTTGTGTGGCGCTCATCTTTGGTGCGTTCGTTGGTGATGGTCACCACGGCATCACGGATGATTGCTCCCTGCGGATCTTTGATGGTGCCGCGCATCGTCGCGCTACCGGTTGTCTGGGCGGCAACCGGGTGGACGTTAGCCAGCATTGTCAGGGAAAACACAAAGACGGAAAGGATTAGCGTCGCGTAGAGCCTGCGCATGCTTCGTAGAGTCATACTCTCCTCCAAACAGCTTTGGCGAACCTCAGTCAAAGAAGTCCGCAAAGGGCTCGCATCAAGTAGTCAACGCAGGACCGAGTTTGTTGTACGACCGGACAGAAGGGTCGCCGTAAAGCTAACTCTGGTCTAATTCAACTAGCGAAAGACAGCTTTCAATTCACAATTACGGTAAGAAGGT
This sequence comes from Acidobacteriota bacterium, assembly GCA_046730735.1. Classification (GTDB taxonomy): domain Bacteria; phylum Acidobacteriota; class Blastocatellia; order Pyrinomonadales; family Pyrinomonadaceae; genus PSRF01. Next base: position 4,865 of record JBKPJP010000081.1, read on the forward strand.
TTGTTGCACGACCGGACAAAAGCC
>JBKPJP010000082.1:0-9254 GCA_046730735.1 Acidobacteriota bacterium
CTGGTATGTTCTGGATCTACAGATCGTCACGCGTGCCGCCAAAACCATCGTGGTTCGTGAAGCGTCTTGATGGCGCGCCAAGGATTGGCAGCGAACAGATTTCAAACAACGGCCGGCTCGCTATTGGTGAGTGGCTGGAGACTGACGGGAGTTCGCGTGCGCAGATCGACGTCGCTACGATTGGCAACGTCGATATCGAAGAGAATTCGCGTGTGCGGTTGTTGCAATCGCGCGCGGACGAGCATCGTCTCGAACTCGTGCGTGGAAAAATGAGTGCGCGCATCTGGGCCCCGCCGCGCTTGTTCTTCGTCGATACTCCATCCGCGGTTGCTGCTGATTATGGTTGTGCATACACGTTGGAAGTTAAGGACGACGGTGGAAGTCTGCTGCATGTGACGTCAGGCTGGGTGGCGATGGAGTCGAAGGATCTGGAGTCGTTGGTGCCGGCGGGTGCTTCGTGTGAGACGCGCCCCGGAGTTGGACCAGGAACTGCTTACTTTGACGACGCCTTGCCTTCTTTTCGCGAGGCGCTCACTAAGGTCGACTTCGAACGGGATGCGGCAGTGCGGAGTGCGGCGCTGACTACAGTGTTGGACCATGCGCGTCCGCGCGACACGCTGACGCTGTGGCATCTGTTCCGGCGATCTGCGGGGACCGATCGCGAACGTTTGTACGACAAGCTCACCAGCTTTGTCGCACCGCCACCGGGCGTAACACGTGAAGGCATACTAAGCGGGGATGAGAAAATGACGTCACTATGGGTCGAACTGCTCGAGCCGATGTGGACCGGCAATGGTTACGACAAGAAAGTGCCGAAGAAGGTCGCTGATGCTTACTTCAGAGTTAGAAATGGGCTTAGTCGCAGGTTGAAAGACATGGCCCCGAAGTGAGCTAGATACCGTTTAGGTGAGTGGTGTCGTTGATTGCGAGGACTCTCACGAAGCCGTCGTTCCTGAGTTCGAATCGCGCGATGGCGCAGTTCGCACTCGAGATCCAGACGGGCTTTAGTTCGGGTGAATCGAGCGCGCCCATCAGGTGCAGCGCGAGGATGCAGATCGTGCCGGTGTGACTGAAGACCGCGATCCTCCCGCCGCGATTCTGTTCAATGATCTCGTCCAACTTTTCTCGCGCTCGATCGAGTAACTGCCGATAACTCTCGCCGCCACTCAACACATACTCGAAGTCGCGCCGCAGCAGCGCCGCGTATTGTTCCGGATGTTGCTGGGCCGCGTCTTCAAACGTCAGACCCTCCATCACACCGACGCTGCGCTCGCGAAATGCGCTCGTGCCGTTAACAGGCAGCCCCGTCAGTTTTGAGAGCGGTTGCGCAGTCTCCATCGCGCGGGCGAGGTCGCTCGAATAGATCGCAGTTATCGATTCCGATTTGAGAGTGCGTGCAGTTGCGTATGCCTGGTTGCGACCGCGCGCGGAGAGAGGTGTCGCTGTGTGTCCGCCAAAGCGGCGTTCAGCGTTTCCTCTCGATTGACCGTGACGGATCAGGAGGACGTTCGTAGCAAGGGGCATGCTTGCGATCTACTACTAACTTTATCTAAGCGGCGACGGCTTCAGCTTTCAGCTTCTCCGCCTGGTAATGCGCCACAAGGGCGTCGATGAAGGGGTCGAGGTTGCCCTCCATCACGAGATCGAGCTGGTGAATCGTCAGACCGATGCGATGATCGGTGACGCGGTTCTCTTTGAAGTTGTAAGTGCGAATCTTTTCGGAGCGGTCGCCGGAGCCGACCATCGAACGCCGTTCGCTGGCCTGCGCTGCGTGTTGTTTCTCTTCTTCGAGTTCCTGTAAACGCGCACGCAACACGCGCATCGCCTTCTCGCGATTCTTGATCTGCGACTTCTCGTCCTGCATTGAAACTACCACGTTGGTCGGGAGGTGCGTGATACGCACGGCCGAGTAAGTGGTATTGACTGACTGGCCACCAGGACCTGACGAACAGAACGTGTCGATGCGCAAATCTTTCGGATCAATCTTCACGTCAACCTCTTCCGCTTCGGGCAACACTGCTACTGTGATCGCAGACGTGTGAATGCGTCCGCTTGCTTCGGTCTGCGGGACGCGTTGTACTCGATGCACGCCCGATTCGTGTTTCAACTTCGAATAGACTTTGTCGCCTTCGATCAGGACGATGGCTTCTTTGAGTCCGCCGATGCCGGATTCTGATGCTTCGAGAACCTCGAAACGCCAGCGATGTCTTTCCGCATAACGCGAATACATGCGCACCATTTCGGCAGCGAACAGCGTCGCCTCGTCGCCTCCCGTGCCGGCGCGGATTTCGAGAATCACGTTTTTCTCGTCGTTTGGATCGCTCGGGACGAGCAGGAGTTTGAGTTCCTTGTCGGCTGCTTCGATCTTCTCTTGTAATGACTCGACTTCCAGCAGCGCCATTTCGCGCATATCGTTGTCATCGGAAGTGTCGAGCAACTCGCGCGCTTCGGCCAACTCTTTCGTCAAGCCTTTCCAGGCCTGGTACTTCTGCACGACTTCGCCGAGCGAGCGATGCTGTTTCGCCGCCTTGGCGTACGCAGACGGATTCGAGAGCAACTCAGGCGACGACAATTCCTGAGTCAACTCTTCGTATCTCGTAACAATCTGTTCCAGTTTGTCGATCATTAAGACCTCACGAGAGTGGCGCCAGCACCGGCTCTCCAGTTTGCGGCTCCAACTTTAACGACTCCTTCAACGCTTCAATCGCGACTTCGAGTTGCTGATCGTCCGGTTCCTGCGTGGTGATGTTTTGCAGCCACACGCCCGGTCGCGTCATTAGTTTGAAAAACCAACTGCTTTCTTTCTTTGCCGACAGACGAATAATTTCATACGACAGACCGGCGACCACCGGCATCAGCGCAATGCGAATCAGGAAATTGAATAGCAACGAGTCGAATTTGATTACCGAAAAAAGAACGATCGCCACCAGCATCACGACCATCAGAAAACTCGTTCCGCAGCGCGGATGCTGTCGCGGTTGCGGCCGCGCATTAGCGACCGTCAACGGCAGTCCCGCTTCCCATGTGAAGACTGTCTTGTGTTCGGCGCCGTGATATTGAAACACGCGGCGAATGTCCTTCAGGAGCGAGAAGCTGAAGATCATGATCAGAAAGAACGTCATGCGAATCAGCCCGTCGATCAGGTTGAAAGCCACTGACGGACGCACGGGATGCAGGTACGTGCGGACGGTGGTCCATGCGTCCGAATACCATGCTTCGTCGACCTGTTCCGTAGTGTTTCCTGGCGTAACCGGTGCGCTCGCGGCAGCCGACGGAGACGTGGCCCAACCCGCGGCGATAAAGAGCGCGTTCGTCAGTAACAACGGAGCAGCGACGAAGAGCAACACGTTGAAGATCAGTGCGAAGACGATCGAACCGGCTGCTGCGGCAGTGGTTCCTTTCTTGAGCTCGTCTTTCGATCGTTTTTGAGTAGGAACAGGGAAGTAACCGGGCACCGCGCCAGTCAAACCTGCAAAATCCCCTTCGCCTTCGATCACGGCGGGCGAAAGCGCGACCTTCACCTCTTCAGTTTGCGCTTCTTCCGCTTCGGCAAAGGCTTCATTGGCTGAGTAGTTCAACGCCTTGATGCCGAGGCCCATCGACTGGACCAGTACTGCACCGCCACGCACCACGGGGAGTTTCAGTATTGGATACTTGTCGCTCCACTTAGGCAGGCGCGCTGCTGTATTCACGATGGTGCCGTCGGCTTTACGCACGGCGATCGCGTAGGCGCTCGGAGTGCGCATCATCACGCCCTCGATAACCGCCTGGCCGCCAACGATTAGATCTCTTTCTGGTGTGCTCATCGTCGTTTTCAGTTGTGAATCGTGAATTGAGAATTGAAAACACTAACGCCGGCTCTGATTCGGGTCGCTCGTGGTGAGCGACCCATCATGCCGGCGTTAGGAGTTTGCAGCTAATGCTGGGGAGCGGCTGCGCTTTCGGTGGCGGGTTTCTTGCCATAGCGCTTGTTGAAGCGATCGACGCGTCCTGCGGTATCGACCAGCTTCTGCTTGCCGGTAAAGAACGGGTGGCAAGCCGAACAAATTTCGACGTGCAGGTCACCTTTCTTGGTGGAGCGAGTTTGGAACGTCTCGCCGCACGCGCAGGTGACGGTAATATCAACGTATTCTGGGTGAATTCCTGGTTTCATTTGATCACTCTCTATAGGCGGCACGCGGGCCGCAATTTCAAACGGGATATTTTAGCCGAAACAGGGTGTTTCACACAAAGGCACAAAGAGCAGACACCAAGGCACGAAGTTTATGACCTGGCCTTTGTGCCTTCGTGTCTTCTCTTTGTGCCTTTGTGTGAACCCCTCTTTGTATTCCTCTCCCAAAACACGCCATCTTCATACCCTTGAATCGTTGAATCGGAGGCCGCCAGTTCCAGCCGCTTCAGCGCGAGGCAACAGTAGGTCTCATCAACCTCAATCCCCAGATACCGCCTCCCAAGCTTCTTTGCCACCACCGTCGTCGTCCCCGAACCGTTAAACGGATCGAACACGAGATTGCCTTCCTTCGAACTCGCGAGGATGATCTTCGCCAGCAATTTCTCGGGCTTTTGCGTCGGATGGTCAGTGTTTTCAGGCATCGACCAGTAAGGTACGGTGAGGTCCGTCCAGAGATTTGAGGGGTGTGTGACCCGAAAACGCCCGTCTTCGCTCTCCGTCCAATCCTTCGGCTCGCCGCTTTCATGCGTGTAAGGCGCGACTACCTGGCGTTTGACCATCACCGCTTCGACGTTGAAGCAGTAGTCGTCGCTGACTGTAAAAAACCAGATATCTTCCGAGCAGTTTTTCCAGTTTGACTTCGCTCCACGACCTTTTTCACGCTCCCACGTGATTCGATTCTGCGCCACGAAATACTTCTGCCCGACTTGGTGAATCGCGGCGGAACTCCTCCAGTCGCCGCAGATGTAGATTGACGCGGCAGGCTTCAGAATTCGAACTGTCTGCGACAACCACGAGTCGAGCCATTCTGAGTATTCGTCGAGCGAAGTCTCCCGGAATTTGCGGTCGTTGAAATTCTTCGTGAGATTGTAGGGCGGATCGGCAAACATCAGATCCACCGACCGATCCGGCAGATATTGCAGCGCGTCAAAAATATCCTGGCAGAAGACGCGGTCGTACACCTCCGCCTTCGCCGCGGGCGATTCGAGTCGCCGCAACGTCGCCTTGCAACGCTCCAACTCCGAGTCAGACAGCGTCAACGTTCTATTGAGAGGCGCCCGCGTCACGACAATTTACCTGAATAAAGATTTCCTCTGCGGCCTCGGCGTATCTTTGCGATCTCTGCGTTAAAGATCCATTCTAACGCAGAGATCTAAAAGATACGCCGAGGGCCGCAGAGTGGAGTTCAAGAAAAAATTGCTAAGATCATTCGCGCGATGAGGTAATATGCACAGCGCTTTGCTATAATTCGTTTTCGCTTTCTTCTCTTACTCGCTGTAACAGCAGTGTTTACGAGGCGATTGTCTCCCGCGTCTGCTGGGAGAGAGTCAGCCCAATTCGAAGTGTAACTGTAAGACGAGCTGCCGGCATAGATGTCAGAAGATACGAAGCAACCTGGTTCTGAAGAACCCACATTGCCGGGCGTCTCAGATTCTGAGGCGTCCGGCACTCCACCACCGTCAGCAATTCCACCCGCAGGAACGCTCGCCGGAGCCGACGCTGAAAAGGCGTCGATGGTTGAGCAGGCGAAAGCTCGTGTGGCCGCTGTAAAAGATTCCCTCGAGCAGCCGGCGGCAGCAGGAGCACCGAAACCTCCCGTCAAGAAAAAGGAAGAAGGCCCAAAGCCCACCGACGCCGCCGAACATCCACTCGTCAAAAAGCTCAAGGCGAAATTCGGCGAGGCGATTGGCGAAGCGTCTGAGTTTATCGGCCAACTCTCCGTCAACGTCGCCGGCCAGCAGATCGTCGCCATTTGCGATTACTTGAAAAGCGATCGGGAAATCAGCTTCAACTACCTTTCGGATTTGACGTGCGTACACTATCCCGATCGCCGCGAAGTGCCGTTTGAGATGGTCTACAACCTGTTTTCAATTGACTCAAACGAGCGCGTACGCCTGAAAGTCAGAACGAGCGGAACGGTGGAAAGCGTGACCGGTGTCTGGCCGTCTGCCAACTGGCTCGAGCGCGAAGTCTTCGATCTGTTTGGAGTTACTTTCACGAATCATCCGGACCTGCGCCGCCTGCTGTTGCCACCTGACTGGGAAGGATATCCGTTACGAAAAGACTATCCCCTCGAGTTTATCGAGAACGCCTGGACCGAGCGGCACTTGCCTGTGATGACTGACGTTGAAGTGGAACAATTGCAGCAACGACGTGCTTACGGGCTCGAGATTCTTTCCGTGCCTCAGGAACGAATGATGCGACAGATCTTTATTGGCGGCAAAGAAGTTATGCCGAAGGATAAATGAGCCCCAAAGAGATTGCCGCTCATTATGGTGCGAAAGTCTTCGACACGCCCGAAGCGGCTCAGGCGGCAGGGTTTGTTTTGACTGAAACCGCAGCGCCGAGAAACGTCTGGAACAAGGCGAGCGCCGCGAGTGCAATCGTGCTGAAACTGGTCGACAGAAGAGAAAGCGGCGAGGTCGAAGACATCGGCCTGGTGATCGAACCGTTCCGCGTCAGCGGTTGTTACAAACCGAAAACGGCAGAAACGCCCGCAGTTTAAAGAAGTATGCATCAGGTAGAAATCGCGACAACTCAGGAGACACTGCTCGACAGCCCCGAGATGGTGCTGAACATGGGGCCGCAGCACCCGTCGACGCACGGCGTGCTGCGCGTGATCCTCAGGCTCGACGGTGAGACCGTCATCGATCTCGATTGCGACATCGGCTATCTGCACCGCGGTATGGAGAAGATCGCCGAGAACCGCATGTACACGCAGATCGCGCCTTACTGGGATCGACTCGATTACATCGCGGCGGTGTCGAATGGTCTGGTGTGGGTGGAAACTGTCGAGCAGATGATGGGACTCGCAGTGCCGCCACGCGCCCACTACCTGCGCACGATTCTCACGGAGCTCAACCGCATCGCTTCACACTTGCTTTGGCTGGCGACGCACGCGCTCGATATCGGCGCGGTGACCGTGCTGCTGTGGGCGCTGCGCGAACGCGAAGAGATTCTGAAGATCTTCGAGCGGCAGTTTGGCGCGCGATTGACGTGTCACGCATGGCGCGTCGGCGGCATGCCCAACGATGCTTACGACGATTTCAGTAAAGATGTCCAGCAGTTTGTAAACAACTTCCCGAAGCGACTCGACGAATACGAAACAGTGCTTTCGGAGAACCGCATCTGGCTAAGCCGGACAGTCGGCATCGGCGTGATCTCCGCCGAAGACGCGATTGCGATTGGTTTGTCAGGACCGGCGTTGCGGGGTTCGGGAGTGCCGTGGGACGTGCGGAAGTCGCGGCCGTATGCGGCGTACGCCGACATCGACTTCGATGTGCCGCTCGGTGAGAACGGCGATACCTATGATCGATATCTGGTGCGACTGGAAGAGATGCGACAGTCGCGACGCATCATTGACCAGGCACTCGAAAAACTTCCGGATGGACCGGTGAATGCGAAGCTGCCGAAGATCGTGAAGCCACCGGTAGGCGACTATTACCATTCGATCGAAGGGCCGAAAGGCGAGATCGGTTGTTACATCGTTTCCGACGGCACGGCGCAACCTTGGCGCGTCCGCGTTCGGCCGCCGTCATTCATCAATCTACAGGCGCTCCGGCAGATGTGCATCGGGCATCTCGTCGCCGACGTCGTCGCTATAATCGGAACGCTCGACATTGTTTTAGGAGAGATCGATCGCTGAGATGAAATTTTCACGCAAAGACGCAAAGCTCAGACGCAAAGCCGCAAAGAAGAATTTATCTTTGTGTCTTTGCGTCTTCCTTTGCGCCTTTGCGTGAAACCTGTTTAAGAATCCATGCTTCTTTTAGGACCCATCAACGTACTAAACGATCTGCTGCTGAAGATCGGACTCAGCGCCGAACAGATCACTTACTTCGTTTGGCCGCTCATCCAGATCGGCCTCGTCGTCACACTCGTTGCGCTCTGGGTCGCTTACGCCACTTACCTCGAACGAAAGATCTCCGCGTTCATGCAGGCGCGGCTTGGTCCCATGCGCGTTGGACCATGGGGACTGCTCCAGCCTATCGCCGACGGCTTGAAGTTGCTCACGAAGGAAGACTTCATTCCCGAAAAAGCCGATCGCTGGATCTTTTTCTTCGCTCCGTACATCGCCGTCGCATCGGCGTTCATCGTCTTTTCAGTGATTCCGTTTGGTCCTGACTGGGCGGTCATTGCCGACGTCAATATCGGTTTGTTGCTCGTACTGGCGGTTTCGAGCGTCGGTGTCCTCGCGTTGATCCTCGCGGGCTGGTCGTCAAATTCGAAATACGCGTTGCTCGGCGGTCTGCGATCGAGCGCGCAGATGGTCTCTTATGAAGTGGCGATGGGCCTCTCGCTCATCGGCGCCCTGATGTTTGCGCGTACGCTTTCACTCTCGGGCATCGTCTGGGCGCAGGGCTCGGATTCGATCTGGTACATCCTCTATCAACCTGCGGGTTTCCTGCTCTTTTTGATCAGCGGCATTGCCGAAAACAATCGCGCGCCGTTTGATCTGCCGGAAGCAGAGTCGGAGCTAGTCGCCGGATTTCACACTGAATATTCCGGCATGCGCTGGTCGCTATTCTTCATGGCTGAGTATGCGGCGATGGTTGTCGTGGCGGCAGTGGCGACGACGGTTTATCTCGGCGGTTGGTATTTCCCATTCGTCTATCGATTGGAAACGAGCGGATATCACAACCTGTACGTGATCATCAGTCTCCTCGTGTTTCTGGTTAAGGCGTCAATCATTCTCTACATCTATTTCTGGTTGCGCTGGACGTTGCCGCGGTTCCGTTACGATCAGTTGATGGACATCGGTTGGAAGTGGCTGATCCCGTCGGCGCTAATTAACATCGTGCTGTCGGGGATTGCGATCTTCGTCGCGCAGGCGCTGAATGGCTGGGGAAACATTACGACGATCGAGCATCTCGATCGCGGGTTGAACCTGACGGCGACCGGCAAAGGAATAATGATCGTGATCGGAGTGCTGGGTGTGCTTGCGACAGCCGCATTGCTCGCGCGCATCAACTGGCGCTCGCGCGATTTCAATCTGAAAGTTCAACGCCGAAATATCAAGCTGGTGAACTTGCCGAAAGGAAAGCCGGCGGTGCAGACAGGGAGTTAAATATGCCTTTAGTTA